>JAGWSK010000051.1 GCA_028869355.1 Alphaproteobacteria bacterium
GCGTTGTTGCTGGAGGTCAGGTCAGAGGTAACACCAACAACGACAGAAGCCTTTCCTTCCGTCACCGCAACGTACGCGACGACACCGGAACCGATTCTTTCTTTTGCCTTGTCGACCAAGCTCTTCAGATCTTTTGGAGCTATGTTGTTGACGACTTTCATATCGACAGCGACGCCGTTTTCGGTTTTTGTCGTGAGCTCGCCGCGAACGGAAGTCGTTGACGTTGAGCTGCCACCCAACGCTAGCTCTTTCCTGGCGTCGGCGAGTTCGCGTTCGAGTTTGCGCCGTTCCTCGACCAGCGCAGTGATGCGTGCCGGAAGTTCTGCGGGACCGGTTTTCAGGACCGCCGCGGCAGCCTGAGCGGCTTCCCTCTGAGCTTCGAGATAACGCCGTGCACCCTCCGAGGTGAGCGCCTCGATGCGCCGCACACCTGCCGCGACCGCCGATTCGGAAAGGATGGTGAACAACCCGATATCGCCCAGCCGCCGGACATGGGTGCCACCGCACAGCTCGACCGAATAGGGCCGGGCGCCGGCTTCGAGATCGGCCCCCATCGCGAGGACGCGTACCTCGTCACCGTATTTTTCGCCGAACATCGCAACCGCGCCGGATTCAATCGCATTCGATGTCGGCATCAGGCGGGTTGAGACATCGCTGTTTTGCCGGATCACCTGATTGACTTCGTCCTCGACCTGCTTGAGCTCGTCTTGCGTCATGCCGCGCGGCTGCGAGAAATCGAAGCGCAGCCGGTCGGGAGCAACCAGTGAACCCTTTTGCGCGACATGCGGTCCGAGGACGTGCTTCAGCGCAGCATGCAGCAGGTGCGTCGCGGAGTGATTGGCGCGTGTGGCGCGGCGGCGTTCACTGTCGACACGCAGGTCCACGGCATCGCCGGCTTTAAATTCGCCGCGCGTGATGCGCACGACATGGATATGGAGATTGCCGAGCTTTTTCTCGGTATCGATCACCGTACCTTCCGCGCCGCGCGTCGAAAACATCGCGCCGGTATCACCGACCTGACCACCGCTCTCGCCATAGAACGGGGTCTGATTGGTGATGATGCGCACGGTTTCGCCGGCCGATGCCGATTCGGCGCGGTTGCCGTCTTTCAGAATCGCGGTAATCGCACCTTCGGCGGCTTCCGTGCCGTAGCCGAGAAATTCGGTGGGGCCAAGTTCTTCGCGCAAAGCAAACCAGGATTGGTCGGTTGCAGCTTCGCCGGAACCGGACCACGCCTTGCGCGCTTCCGCCCGCTGCCGTGCCATGGCGGCATCGAACGCCGCCTGATCCAAATTCATGCCGCGTTCGCGTAGCGCGTCTTCGGTGAGATCGCGCGGGAAACCATAGGTGTCATACAAGCGGAATGCGACATCGCCGGACAGCGTGTCCCCCGGCTTCATGGAGGCTGTGGCTTCGTCGAGCAGTTTCAGGCCGCGCGCCAGCGTCTCGCGGAATCGCGTTTCTTCCAGTTTCAGGGTTTCGGAGATCAAGGCTTCGGCGCGCTTGAGTTCGGCATAGGCTTCGCCCATTTCGGCGACGAGCACGGGAACCAGCCGGTACATCAGCGGATCCCTGGCGCCGAGCATATGGGCATGGCGCATGGCGCGACGCATGATCCGCCGCAGCACATAGCCTCGCCCTTCATTCGACGGCAGCACGCCATCGGCGATCAGGAACGACGACGAGCGCAAATGGTCGGCGATCACGCGATGACTGACCGCGTGCGGCCCGGCCACGGCCGTCCCGGATTCTTCTGCAGAGGCCGCGATCAGGTGCCGGAACAGGTCGATGTCGTAATTGTCATGTACCCCCTGCATGACGGCGGCGACGCGTTCGAGCCCCATGCCGGTGTCGATCGATGGACGCGGCAGCGGTTCGCGCACGCCTTCCGTCCGCTGCTCATACTGCATGAACACCAGATTCCAGATTTCAATGAAGCGGTCGCCGTCTTCGTCGGCCGATCCTGGCGGTCCGCCCGGAATGTGTTCGCCGTGGTCGTAGAAGATTTCGGAACACGGTCCACATGGGCCGGTTTCGCCCATCGACCAGAAATTGTCGGATGTCGGAATGCGGATGATTTTGGAAGGCGGCAATCCCGCGATTTTCGCCCACAGCCGATAGGCGTCTTCATCCTCGGCATATACCGTGACCAGAAGCCGGTCTTTCGAAAGTCCGAAATCTTTGGTGATCAGCTCCCAGGCGAATTCGATTGCGCGATCCTTGAAGTAATCGCCGAACGAGAAATTCCCCAGCATTTCAAAAAAGGTGTGGTGCCGCGCCGTGTAGCCGACGCGGTCGAGATCGTTATGCTTGCCGCCGGCGCGAACGCATTTCTGTGCCGTCACCGCGCGCGGGATGCTGCGCTTTTCGGCTCCGGTGAAAACATTCTTGAACTGGACCATACCGGCATTGGTGAACAGCAGCGTTGGATCGTTGCGCGGGACCAGCGGCGAGGAAGGGACGACTTCGTGCTGCTGTTGCC
>JAGWSK010000497.1 GCA_028869355.1 Alphaproteobacteria bacterium
TGCCCCCTGACCGGATCAATCTGCTCAGGCGCGCATTCGACGCCACGATGAAAGATGCGGAATTCCTGGCCGATGCGCGCCGGCTCAGACTGGAAATAACGCCGGGCAGGGGAGAGGATGTGCAGCGGTCGGTACATCAGGTGTTGGAGACGCCAAAGGACATCATCCGCCAAACCGAAGCCATGATGGCGACGGCCCAGCAGTAAAACTACACGCTTGGTACCACGCCGCGCAGCGCCGGGAAGACGTCGCCAAGTACAGTCGGCGGCCAGGGAATCGCGAGCAACTGATCGAACAGAACATAGATAAAAAGGCACATGACAAATGCCATGGGCAGCACGATTCGCCATCGCTCGCGGCCTTCCAGCCGCATGAAGGCCGTAATGAACAGTGGCACCGTCGGTATTATGCCGATCAGGGCCATGGAGCCAAGGAATGCCACCATCCAGCCGAAAAATATGCTGCCCCGCAAAAGCAGCTTTTGCCATGGCACGTGACTGACCGCGCTTTTGATATCCATGTGGATCTTCTGTTCGATCTGCGCGCGCGCCATTTCATCCAGGCTTTTGGTCTTCGATCCCTTGAACACCTCATTGATCAGCGCGAGAAAGCAGAACAGGAGCGCGCCCGACCCGACAATCAGGGGAACAATTCGCGCCAGGGGATTCCACGTGGTTGCCTGGCTCAGCATCGTGGCGAACAATCCCAGTAGAAACAGTGGAAACAGATTTTGCCAGGTCATACGGGGCCGGCCGAATCCGGTCAGCATGCCTTTGACGCCGCCATGGGCGCGGACGTCTTGCAACAGCGGGCGGAACAGGCTGAGCGCGGCCAGCAAGAACATCAGAATGACCACCGGGCGGCTCAGCCAATCCGCGCCGTAACGCTGGATTGAAATGAACATGTACCGTTCCAGCACGCTGCCGAGGATGAATCCGAGCACCAGCGGCGGACGCGGCCACTGAAAATGCTTCAGTGCCCAGCCGAGCACGCCGAAAAACAGCAGTGAATAAAGATCGCCCCATTCGCGTTTGCCTTCAAAGGCGCCGATGTAAACCAGGCAGAGAACGCAAGGCAGAATCAGCGTGTAGCGCAGCGTTGCCAGTTTCGCGAATTGCCCCGACAGCAGAAAACACAGTCCCGATCCAAGAACATTGGCGATCGCGATGCTCCAGACCATGGAATAGGTGATGTCGAGATTCTTGGTCACCATATCGGGGCCCGGCACCAGCCCGTGAATCAGGAAAGCGCCGAGAAGAATCGCCATGCCGGCCGAAGACGGCACGCCGAACACGACCGTGGGGACCAGCGCGCCGCCTTCTCGCGAATTGGTCGCGCTTTCCGCGGCAATGACACCGCGGACATCTCCCGTGCCGAATGTCCGCTGCGCATTTTTTTCCGTGCGCAGTGCGTGGCCATATGACAGCCAGTCGATGACTGCGGCGCCGATACCTGGAATCATGCCCATAAATGAACCCAGCGCCGAACAGCGCAGGACCAGAAACCAGTTTGCGGCGCAGTCGCGAATCCCCTGAAGCAAACCGGTCCGGGTGTCGACATGCTTGTTTTCGGCCACAATCGAAGTGCGGCTGACGAGCAGATCGCAGAGTTCGGGCAGCGCGTAAATTCCCAGCGTCAGCGGAACCAGCGGCAGCCCTTCCCAAAGGTAAAGCTGACCCATGGTCCAGCGCAGGGTTCCGGTCTGCGGATCGGAGCCGATCATTGCCAGCATCATGCCGAAACAGGCGCAGGTAAGGCCGCGCAACGGTGTGTTGCCGGAAAGCACCGAGACCATGGAAATCCCGAATACCGCGAGCGCCAGCAATTCAGGCGAACCGACAAAGAGGATCAGCGGACGTACGATTGGCAGCAGCACCGCCATCAGCGCCGCACCGAACAAGCCTCCGGTCATGGCCGCCATATAGGACGCACCGAGAGCGCGGCCCGCTTCGCCGCGCCGGGTCATGGGATAGCCATCCAGAGTGGTCGCTGCAGATGCAGCGTGTCCCGGCGCCCCCAATACGATCGCTGAGATGGGGTCAGCAGTCGTTGTCGTGGCGCCCAGACCGAGCAATAGCGCCATCGCCGTCGACGCATCCAACGCATAAGTGAATGGAAGCAAAAGCGCGGTTCCGGCGACCCCCCCGATCCCCGGCAGAATGCCAAGGCACAGCCCCATTGAGACGCCCAAAAACAGGAATCCCAGCCTGTGCGGATCCAGAATTATTAACAGGGCTTCGCCTGCCGAATGCAGGATATCCACGGCCCTCGCCCTTCCGTGCTTCGTTAGCCAAAAACAGTGGGTTAAAGTTCAGTACTCTGCAAGTCACGGACCCACCGGTTCCCGGCCACAACTTGCCCTGAGGGGGCTGGGGGCCGGAACTATCGCAACAGACTGAGCGTTTCGGCCCATGACAGCTCTAGGGATGCGCAAACGGCAACGACAGCCTTGAACCGGACAGACGTATCGCCACCACTATCCGGCAAACGCGATCCGGTGCGCAGACCCAAGAGTTAAGGGTACAATTGAACGGAGTCTGCGATGACGTATCTCGATGTCAGTCCGATGATCCATGCGCTCCGCGCCAGCCCGGAGCAGTTCGAATTCACCAGCGGCTCTCTCCACCACATCCCGAGCCGCCACCGGTTCCAGTTCGACCAGGGCCGGGTGCGAGTAGACGCCCATTGCGACTGCGCGTTCCTCACGATCGAGCACCGCCAGGAAACGGCGCTTTCCGAAGCGTTCCAGCAATGGCATGTGAACTATTGGCGCCCCATTGAAATCAATCGGGAATTTGCCTCGCATTTCGCCCAGCCTTCGTGGGCTCGCCGGGTCCTGATCAGCCTGACCGAGCGCCTGCATCGCTGGCTGATGACCCAGCCGCAGCATAAGGAAGCTTACAAATCCTTTAGCGTTCCGGCAGAATAAGTCCGCGACGCGCATTGTCCCGCGGCCATATCTTGCTCGCGGGGCTTGGACGGGACGCCACAGCGTGATCCGCAACCGGGTCGCGCTGTCGGCTTGAATCGGGGAGCGGCTTCAAGAGCATGATGATTCCACCCGATCTCATCATGCTCTAGGATCGTCCATGGAGATCACGGCATCGTTGGTTTTCGCAGCTGCTATATGCTTTCTGATCATTCGCGCATTGCGGCAAAGGGGTTTGCTGCAGGAACTGGCGCCAGTCGTGACTGCGGTCGTGGATGGAATGCCCACAGTCGCCGTCATCATTCCTGCACGTAATGAAGCCGCCAATATCACCGCCTGCGTTTCCGGTCTCGCCGCGCAGAATTATCCACCGGACCGCTTCCGGATCCTTGTCATCGATGACGCGTCGTCGGACGGTACGCCTGCGATCGTAAGCGGATTGGCGGCGAAGTTTTCGATGATCCGGCTGTTGCGCAGCCCGCCGCTGGGCGCCGGCTGGACCGGCAAGTGCCAGGCCTGCTGGGAAGGCGCCAAGGCAGTCGATCCGGATACGGATTATCTCTGTTTTATCGACGCGGATATGCGCACCGAACCGGACCTGCTGCGCAGCAGCATTACGGCTGCGCTCGACCGCGAGATCGCATTGCTGTCGCTTGCGCCGCGGCACGAACTGGTCAGCTTTGCCGAGCGGTTGCTTCTTCCCTGCGGCCATTACCTCCTGGGTTTCCGCCAGGATCTTGCACAGTTGCAGGCACCGGATTCGCGGGACGCGACAGTGACCGGCCAGTTTATTCTCGTTCAACGGACCGCTTACGAGCGGGTGGGCGGCCACGCCGCGGTTCGGGGCATCATCAGCGAAGATGTCGCGCTCGGCCGATTGATCAAGAACTCCGGGTCGCGGGTGCTGCTGATGGGCGGCGACCAACTGATCTCGACCCGCATGTATCAGGGCTGGCAAACCCTGTGGCACGGAATTGTCAAAAATTATGTCGATATGCTGGACGGTCCGGCATCGACGGTGACGACGGCTTTGGCCGCATTCGCCCTCGCGTGGGCCGCGTGGCTGCTTCCGCTGCTGGATGGCACAACCTGTCACGCAGGATCAAATCCGGCTTGCGCAGGGCTGATCTTCGCGCTTCCGGCTTCGGCTTCCGTCATTGGATTGCACCTCGCGGGCGCACGATATTTCCGCATACCGTTCTGGTACGCGCTGCTGTTCCCCCTGGCCTACACTGTCGGAGTAGGGATCGCCTTCGACAGCGTGCTGCGCCGGTTCACGGGGCGCGTCCGCTGGAAGGATCGCATCTATCCATGAACAAGCCGACCCACATTCCAGATCCGGAGCGAACGCGGATCAGACGCTCACGAGCGATCGACCAGGCCTTTGTCATGGAGTTGGTCGCCGGCATCGCAGTCTTGCTGTTCTTCTATGAGATCGGCGTCATTCTGCTGCCGTTCGTGATTTCGGCCATTGTCGCATTCATCTGTACGCCGGTGGTCGAATGGCTGAATCGAAGGGCACGGTTCCCGCGCGTCCTCGCCTCGGCCGTGGTCTTTGTTGTGCTCGCTGCTTTGGGCGGTTTGGCCGGTTATTTCGCTCTTCCGCCCTTTGTTGCCCAGGCCGAGCAACTGATCGGCCACCTTCAGACCGTGCTTGAAACCCTGATGACGCGCTTGTTCGGCACCGGTCCAGTCCAATTCCTTGGGCATGCGGATTCGCCCGCACAAATTGCCGATATGGTGGTCAATGGAGTGCGGGAGTTCCTGCAGCAAAATGGCCGCTTACTGCTGATCGCCGGCGCCGGCATTGCAGGATTCTTCAGCTTTATCCTCAGTTGGGTATTGCTGTTTTATTTCCTCGCCGATGGCCCGCGGATCGCAAGTGGCATGGTCTGGCTGGTGCCCCCGACCCGCAGACCCCTGATCCACCGCATCCTGCCGGTATTATCCTCGACCCTTCGCCGCTATTACATCGGGGTCGCGACAGTCGTGCTCTATGCGGCAATAGCCGCCTATGTAGGGCTCGGAATTTTCCTGCACCTGAATCACGCGGTCGTTCTTGCAATATTGACCGGCCTTCTGGAGGCCATTCCGGTGGTCGGCCCGGCGGCATCGGCGGTGTTGGGAATATTGGCGGCGATGAGCCAGGCTGTGACTTTTTCGGATATGATCGCCTTCGCGGTTTATCTGACCATACTTCGAGTCTCGATTGATCAGGTCGTTGGTCCACTCGTTCTCGGCTCGGCGGGACGGATTTCGCCAGTTCTGGTGATGTTCTGCTTTCTCTCCGGCGCCGTCCTGTTCGGTATTGCGGGAGTAATACTCGCCGTGCCGTTTGCACTGAGCATCAAAGTGATTCTGGAAGCCGTTTACGGCGACCCGCTGGGATGAAACTGTCCCAACCTGTGCCGTGCAGGGCGTGGGACAAATCGCGAGCATGTTGGACTTGGGATGGTCACCATGGAAACGCAACCATCACGCCACCATCGCGTTCCAAGGCAGCCGCTATTCAGGTTTCGTCAGGTGACGACATCCCGAGACTCCGAAATCCGGCCCTGGTCGCCGCTGCGCTGGATCGGCCGCGCGGCGTTGAGGCTCGATGATTTTCTGAGGCGAGGCCATCGCGTGATCGAATATTGCAGCGATCCGCGCTGTGTATTCCGCATGCAGATGGATCAAGCGGGTGAGGATTTCGTATTCGCGGACGGAACCCCGGTTTGCCGGGACGAAAATGTCATAAACCTGCACCTGTGGAACGAGCATGTCCCGGTCATACCGCCGGACGGACCAACGGTTGCATGGGGGCGGCGGATGGGCTCGAGCATGAATTTTTCGATGCGCCAGCTGGCGGCCTTCATTGCAAGCCGTTCCGAATTTGACCGGGTGACGGCGGTTCGTTTCAAGACCGCAGTGGCGACCGCCAGCCGTACGAGACAGTTGCTGCGCATTATGGAGCATTTTGGATTTGAGATTGTGCCCGATCGGCCTGCCGCCTCATGGCGGCAGAAGGTGCATGAATTTGGTGAGAATATTCTGGCACTGCTGCTGCTCACGGCGGTCAATCCCGAGTCTGCGCGGCTCAGCGTATTGTGGCGGGTCCGATCCCAGGTGCTGCTGTCGCGCAAAAACTTCGACCGGCGCTATGGCACACGCGGCGCGGCGAACGCAGCACCGGACCTGGTTCAGAATTCCGGCGCCGAACAGGATTCAGAGACAGCACGTTGCGAGTCGCCTCGGGTTCGCCAGCGCTCTTCGTCCCGCGCCTGACAGAGTTGTGCAGGCTTCACTTCCTGGCCGTGTCTGGCGACGCCGCGGAATCGCAGAATCCCGTGGCACGAAAGCTGGAACCTGGCGGAACATAGCCGCATTGGCTGCGTTTCCTGCATACCAGGTAAAGGTGTGTGGTGGCGTCGATCCGCTTGCCGGCCGGACAACAACCCGGCGGACCTGCTTCCAGGCAAAGCGAAATTCAATGGCGGGCTGCCGCAAAGGCAGCCGAAAAGGCATTGCCCGACTTTCTGCTGCGGCACCGGTGGTATCCGGCCAAAGATGCCGGCCGTCCGGATGTCGAATTGGCGGAATTCGCTCCGTTCGATTCCAATGCCGCAATTGCAATTTGGCGGGTCCATCCGCCGCGCTCGCCGGCGCTTCAAATGTTTGTGCCGCTCGCGACGGTTGCGTCGGCCGATGCCGATCAGACCATCGCCAAAATCGGCAGCAATGGCGAAACCCACGTCGTGGACGCGCTGTCGCTCGATAGCTTTGTCCGGGCATGGCTCTATTTTGAACTGGCGGAAAATTCTGACGCGTCCGGACCCGGTCTGCCATTGCTTGCCGGCCGGACCGGCCATGCATTCACAACCGAAATAGCACACGCCGTGATTGGCCGCAGCAGGGTCGAACAATCGAATACTTCACTCCGCATTTCCGATCGCGCCATTGTCAAATTCATCCGTAAACTCGAAGCCGGACCGCATCCCGAACTCGAAATTGGCCGGTTTCTCGCTGCAAACGGATTTCCGGCAACGCCGCCGCTTGTGGGTTGGACAGAATTTGTCGGCCGGCGCAATGAGCATTTTGCGTTGTCGCTGCTGCAGGAATTCGTGCCGAACCAGGGTGACGGGTGGTCATGGACTCTGGACCGGCTTACGCGCGGAATAATCGCCGGTGAGCAGCAGGCGCTTCAACAACTGGACCAGTGGCTGCAAACACTCGCATGCCGGCTTGCGGAGCTGCACCGCGTGTTTGCATCCGGCAGTGATGATCCCGGTTTTCGTCCGGAGCCGGTCACGCCCGGCGATTTGCGCAACTGGGAATCCGCAGGTGGATTAATGGCGGAACGCGCGTTTGATGGCATCAGGCCGGGGCATATGGCGGGCAACGCCGGCGAGCTTGGTGCCGCGCTGTTGAACCGGCGGGAAGCGATAGCCGCACAGCTTCGCAAGATCGGGCAGCTTGAAAGCAGCTTCTTGAAAACGCGTTATCATGGCGATTTTCATCTGGGCCAGGTCCTGGTGGCAGGTGCCGACGCCGTGATTATCGATTTTGAAGGGGAGCCGTTGCGCACGCTCGCCGAACGCCGGATGAAACATTGCGTGTTGCGCGATGTAGCCGGGGCCCTGCGATCGCTGTCCTATGCCGCGGCGACGGTGGAGCGTGATTTGCCTGCCGGCTTTCCGGGAGGCGAGCGCAAACGGCCCGTTACGATGCTGGAGAAACGGCGCGCGATAGCGTCGACGAATTTCGTGCAAGCCTATCTGGATGCAGCGGCAGGTCTGGCCAGCCTCCCGAAATCGGGCGAGGAAACCACCACACTTCTGAACTTCTTCCTGCTCGAAAAGGCGCTTTACGAAATCGCGTACGAGCTGGCGAACCGCCCCGATTGGGTGGAAATTCCTCTGGCGGGCGTGATGTCGCTGATCGGGAATTCGGGGGCCGAGTGAGCGGCGCTCCACGCGCGCCGGTGCCCCGCGCCACCTATCGGGTGCAATTCCACAAGGAATTCACATTTGACGACGGCGCGAAACTCGCCGCCTATCTCGCGCGTCTTGGCGTCAGTCACCTTTATGCATCGCCTTATCTGAAGGCGCGGCCGGGCAGCACGCATGGCTACGACATTGTCGATCATGGTGCTCTGAATCCCGAATTGGGCGGCGAACCTGCATTCCGCAGAATGGTGGAGGCTCTGACCTCGAACGAACTCGGTCAGATTATCGATTTTGTGCCAAATCACATGGGCGCGGGCGGTTCGGATAATCCGATCTGGCTCGATGTCCTCGAATGGGGCCAGGAGTCCCATTATGCCGGGTGGTTCGATATCGATTGGGATCCATCCACGCAGTATCTACGCGGCAAGCTTCTGGTTCCGTTTCTTGGTGGCCAGTACGGCGTCGAACTGGAAAGTGGAAGTCTCGAACTGAAATTCGATTCGGAAGAAGGCAGCTTCGCGGTTTGGGCCTACGGTACGCACAAGCTTCCCGTGTGTCCGCTGCACTACGATCAGATTCTGGGCGACTCGCATCCTGCGCTGGAACGATTGGGCGACGCGTTCGCGGGGCTGCCGGATTGGCGTCCCCAAGTGGCGCAGCGCGCGGCGGAATTGAAGCAAAAGCTCGCTGCCGTTGTCGTGGAAGACTCGTCGGCCCGCGAAGCGATCGCTGCCGCTCTCGGCCGCTTCAATGGCAAGCCAGGGGATCTCGCGACCTGGAAGGAACTCGACAGACTGATCGCGCAACAAAATTGGCGAGCGTCTTATTTCCGCGTCGCCGCGGATGACATCAATTACCGGCGCTTCTTCAACATCAATGACCTGGCCGGGCTGCGTATGGGATTGCCGGATGTCTTTGAGCGCACGCACCGTCTGGTTTTCCGCCTGCTTCGGGAAGGAATTCTGGATGGGTTGAGGATCGATCACATCGATGGATTGTTCGATCCGAAGTGCTATCTGATCCGGCTGCGGGAGCAATCGCCGCGTCCGGATTTCTATTGCGTCGTCGAGAAGATACTCGCCAGCCATGAAAACCTGCGTCCCGATTGGCCGGTGCAGGGCACAACCGGATACGATTTTGCCAATCTGCTGCTCGGCATACTGATCGATCCGGGTGGCGAGGAAGCCTTTACCCGCGCCTATGCGGAATTCACCGGAGTTGCCACCCGGTATTCGGATGTGGTTCGCGAATCCAGGCTGTGGATTGAAGAGAACGAAATGGCAAGCGAGTTGAACGTGCTCGCCCGACAGGCAGCCCGGGTGGCGCGGCAGAATCCGCGCACCGCGGATTTCACACGCCATGTGCTGGCGCGCGCATTGCGCCAAGTGGTCGCCTGCTTTCCGGTCTATCGCATTTATCTCGACGAAGAGAGGTCAGCGAGCAACAGCGAACGCCGTTATCTCGATTGGGCGATTGCGCAGGCGAGCCGGCGGCAGAGCAATATCGATCCCAGTGTCTATGAGTTCTTGCACGCGCTGCTTTCGGGTGAGCTCGCAGCCAGGCCGAGAAGCGGCTTCAACCACAGTTCGGCGCTGCGTTGCGCCATACGATTTCAGCAATATACCGGCCCGGTGATGGCCAAGGGCGCCGAGGACACGGCGTTTTACCGATTCAATCGCTTTATCGCGCTCAACGAGGTGGGCGGGAATCCGGGTGAATTTGGCATCGGCCTCGCGGCATTCCACAACGCCAATGCCGAACGCGCGAAGCGCTGGCCCCACGGAATGCTCGGCACGGCAACGCACGACACAAAGCGGGGTGAAGATACCCGCGCACGGCTGGCAGTGCTGTCCGAAATGCCTGACGAATGGAACCGGCAAGTCCAAACCTGGAGCCGGATATTGCGGGCGCGCGGCGGCGATCTCGAACGCAAGGCTCCCCCGGACCGCAATGACGAATATCTGTTCTATCAACTGCTCACCGGCACCTGGCCGGTCGAGCTGGTGGTCCGCGTATCGGATACAGCCGCGCTCGCGGAATACGCCGAACGGATCCGCAATGCGATGCTGAAATCGATGCGCGAAGCGAAGACGCATTCGAGCTGGGCGGCTCCGGATGTTGCTTATGAAGATGCGGTGCTGGATTTCATATCGGCTGCACTCGATCCGGCGGCCACCGCGAATTTCTTTGCCGCGTTCCTGCCATTCGTATCGGAAGTCGCGCGCTTTGGAATGCTGAATACGATTGCCCAGACGGTCCTTAAGCTGACGGTCCCCGGTGTTCCCGATTTTTATCAGGGAACGGAGCTTTGGGATTTCAGCATGGTCGATCCTGACAACCGTCGCGCGGTGAACTATGAGCTGCGTGCCCGGCTGCTGGACGAAATCTCGTCGGACCTTCGCCGCGACCGGCAATCGGCCATGCGCCGTTATCTCGGCGAGTGGAAGGATGCGCGCTTTAAACTGGCGATGATTGCGACGTTGCTTGAATATCGCCGCGCGCATGAGGAGCTGTTCTCGGACGGTGGCTATCGCGCTTTGCCGCTGGAAGGGCGGGGGGGCGACCGTGTGTGTGCGTTCCTTCGTCAGCAGGGGCAGGACGTCCTGCTGACGGCCGTGGCACGTCATCCGGTGCGGTTCGAGCGCGAGAATCTGGTTCACGAAACATTCCTGAATCTGCCGGAAGAATTTCGTGCACACGCCTGGCGCGACCTTTTGACAGGGCGCAATTACCCCGCATCCGGCAGAGTTGCGGCCGAAGAACTTTTCGCGACCATGCCCGCCGCGGTCCTGATTCCTGTCTGAACAGAAACGCGTGACAATACTGTGCACGGTTTTGAGAGTGACCCTGGACCGCTGATAATGATCGGACGACAAAAAAATCGGCCCGCTGGTTTTTCCGGCGGGCCGATCCGTGGCTAGTCCGATTGCCCACCAAACAAATCGACCATGACTTGCGAAGTGGCATCGCAGGCATGGTTGAGGCAGGGAAGGCCGAAACCTGCTTCCAGCGTACGCAAGAGCGAGAAGTGGTCGTAAGGCAGGTTGCTCACCTGGCCATTGCGCGCATAGTTGGTTTCGACGAGCAGTACAACTTTATTGGGAGCATTCGAGAAGTCGTTCTCATCCCAAACGACGACGATTGCGTTACGCCCTTTGTTCCACGCCGGCGAGGTCTTGATCCCGCTCACCAGTTTGGCGACTTCGGCATCGCCTTCGGATATTAGAAGCGCGCTCTCAGCTGCGGTCGCGCCGGTGCAAATTGGCGGCCCGCCTGAGACGAAGCCGTGCATAT
This sequence comes from Alphaproteobacteria bacterium, assembly GCA_028869355.1. Lineage (GTDB taxonomy): Bacteria > Pseudomonadota > Alphaproteobacteria > Micropepsales > Micropepsaceae > CAIYRG01. The sequence continues at coordinate 11,152 of JAGWSK010000497.1, forward strand.
CGTGGCATTGATTGGGGACGATCAGAGAGAAGTTCGGTGCGGCATTCGATTGCAAATCCGCCCAGAGTCCGTTGGGGCCATCGAAATCCGTGACCTGCGCCAGACTGAGATTGGGATTGGCGCCAGTTTCAACCTTTTGGAAATAGACAAACGGGTTGTGCTTGACCGCGTAGAGCTTTTGGATCGGCCCGGGCGCGAACACGGCGGCCGGGCTCAGATTGGAAAACGCACCGTCTGCATAATTTAGCCCGAACACGCCGGGGGACACCATCGGCAGGCTCTCCTGATAGGTCTTCCAGCCTTTGTGCTTCGCGACGAGCTGATCGGCGATCGATCTCGGCGTGAAGGTCGTGGATGGATAGTCGTGCAGCGCGCAATTGTTCGGGGCAGGAGTTGCGCCCTGCGGAATGGTGATCTGGCCATTGCACTGGCTGGAGCTGGTCGCTGTGGCCACGAGCCCATTGTCGTGGCCGTTTGAATTGATGGGCGTGAAGGCGCCGTTGCATCCGGTGCTGCCGGGAGCGTTATCGACGCATCCGGTATTCACCCAATTGGGCCAAAAGTCGTTCGTCAGACCGAAATTGGAACCGCCGACAATCTCGAGATAATTCGGCGCGCTCGGATGCCCGACTGCGAAATAATTCGTCGCCTGATTGGCGACATGCGCGTAACTGTTGATGAACGGCGCATTCGGGTTGCCGAGGATATCCGTGCTGGTCTGATTCTCCATAAGGATGAGAAAAACATGGTCGAGCCTCCCGAACCCACTCGGCTGCATCGGCATTTCGACCGCATCGGCGCTTGTCGCCAGCGCAGCGACGGCGGCACAAGCCACTAGAATCCTTTTCATTCCAACCTCTCTTAAGGTGAATGCTTTCAACGATGAATTTTGCGTAGCAGATGCGAGTGACACAAATGTTGCGCGACGATTGCGGATTTGCGTCAGCGTTCGTCACAGAACAATAACCTGACTGACAAATAAGGTTCGAACGACCGTTACGTTCAGCCGATACAGCAGTGTTCCCTGCGAATGGAGCGGGGCCGTGCACGGGATAGTGCACGGCAACATTCCTGAAAGGAACAACAATGCATCTCATGAAACGATTTGCGAGCGGTGCGGCCATAACGGCCATGTTGATGCCCACGGCTGTGGCTTATGGAGCTGCGGCGGGCGGGCCGTCGACACCGATTCAGCACGTGATCATCGTTGTCGGCGAAAATCACACGTTCGACAATCTTTTCGGAACCTATCAGCCGAAGAACGGTCAGACGATTTCGAACCTTCTGAGCAAAGGCATCGTCAATGCCGACGGCACACCGGGACCGAATTTCAGCAAAGCGGCCCAGAACATCGGCAACGACCGGAACGTGTACCACGCCAAAACCGCTTCGATCGGTACCTATTCCGCACTGCCGCAGCCTTACACGGGCAGCGGGATCGGCTTGCCCCCCGGCGTGCCCGACACGCGGTTTCCCACCAATCTTCCCAACGGGCCGTATCAAATCACCAAATATGTGCCCTACGCCGCCTATACCGGCGATCCGGTGCACCGCTTCTTCCAGATGTGGCAGGACTATGATGGCGGCAAGCTCGACAAATTCGTCTGGGTGGAGACCACGATCGGCACCGGCTCGAACGGCAATCCGCCTCCTGCCGGCGGCTTCAATCCAAAAGAAGGTGCGATCTCGATGGGATTCTACAATATGAATCCCTTCACGAATGCGAATGGCCTCGCACAGCCGGGCGACGCTCCGTTCTTCAAATCCCTGGCCGACACCTACGCCCTCGCCGATAATTATCATCAGGCGGTGATGGGCGGGACCGGTGCGAATTTCCAGGCCATCGTGACCGGCTACGCTGCCTACTTCACCAACCCGGATGGCACGCCCGGCACGCCATTCAGCAACCAGATCGAAAATCCCAATCCGTTCCCCGGCACGAACAATTACTACACGCAGGACGGCTATGGTGGCGGATCCTACGTGAATTGTTCCGACCGGCACAATCCCGGCGTGTCGTCAATCGACTCAATTCTCGATACCCGGCATGTCCACAACAACAATTGCGCGCCGAACACCTACTACCTGCTCAACAATTACACTTTGTTCTGGAATCAGGACGGCTCAACCAACCCGATTGGCCCCAACCACTTCGTTCTGCCGGCGCAATCCGCTCCCACCATTGCCGATGATCTGACGGCGCACGGGGTTTCGTGGAAATATTATTCAAGCGACCGCGGGACCGATCCCACCGTTTTTGCCACCTCGGTCGATGGCATACCGCTGCTGTTCCATTCCTATTGCGGAATCTGCGATCCGCTGACCGGCTATACCAGCATCGAAACCACGTCGCTCAAATCCAATCTCCAGAATTACGGCGCATTCCTGAACGACGTGACAAATGGCACTCTTCCGGCAGTCTCCTTTGTCCGGCCGTTCGAAACATTGGCCGAGCACCCTGCCGACTCGACGCCTAACCTCTACGAAATGTTCCTCCAGGACCTGATTGCCAAAGTGAAGGCAAACCCGTCGCTTTGGGCAAGCACGGCCATCTTCATCACCACTGATGAAGGTGGCGGCTACTACGATTCCGGCTATATCCAGCAGCTGGATTTCTTCGGCGACGGTACGCGTATTGGATTCCTGGCCGTTTCGCCATGGACCAGGCAGGGCTATGTCGATCATACCTATTATGATCACGTCTCGCTGCTCAAATTCATCGAGGCGAACTGGAACCTCCCGCCGGTGTCCAGTCACAGCCGCGACAATCTCCCCAATCCCATCACCAGCGCGAATCCGTATGTGCCCACCAACGGACCGGCCATCGGTAACCTGATGAACCTGTTCGATTTCAAGAGCGCTCCACACCCTTGATCGTTGCGAGCGAATCCCGTTGAGCGGATGGCCGGTGAAAATCACCGGCCATCCGTGTAATCCGAAATACACAAATGGGTCATAAAAGCAGAACAATCGATTGTTTTACTAAGACATGTATCGTGACTTCCTGCGCAAATTCCGCGAACGGTTGGCGAGCAAGGGCGCGTTCTCAGCCGAACACGAAAACGAAAGCGGATTCACCCTCATCGAGCTGCTTGTCGTTCTGGCCATCCTTGGCCTCCTGATTGGCTTTGTGGCGCCTGCACTGATGCGTCAACTCGGTTCGGCCAAACACAAAGTTGCCGAGCAATCGATTGAACGGCTTGCGGGAATTCTCGATCTCTACCGCCTTGACGTGGGCAACTATCCGACCACCGACCAGGGTCTGCAATCGCTGAGCGCAGCGCCCAACGGCGTGACCGGATGGGACGGTCCCTATGTGAAGGATGTGAGCGGGCTCAAAGATCCGTGGGGGCGGCCTTTCGCATACAGGAGCCCGAGCGAACGCCAGGATCATCCGTTCGACATTTACTCACTCGGCGCAGACGGAAAGTCCGGTGGCGAAGGCGAAGATGCGGATATCCTCAACCGCTGAAATGCAAATCGAGCGGTTTTCCCGGCATCATTACTGATCGAGATCGCCGCGACGCCATTCGCGCAAATCATAACCCTTCGGACTGTCCGGATCGATTTTCATCACCGCGTCGCGGACGAATGTTCCTCCGTCGGGGAGCCGCGCAATTGACTCGACGCTCAGGACGGTTTCGGGTTCGCCTGATGCAGCAGCAGACGGAGCGGCAGAGTTATCGGCATTCGTTGCGCCCGAATTATCCGTTGCGCTGGCATCCGGTGCAGTCCCGGCGCCGATGGGAGGTTCGGTGACGGGCTCGCGTTCCGCAAGCACAAGCGCGCGCTGGACCAAAGCCGGCGCATCGGAAGGATCCGGCATGCCGGTCTCGGTATATATTGTGAGATACGGCCGAACCGCCGCAAATATCTGCGGGGTCATTCCCAGCACCAGTTGCAGTTCGTCGAGTGATTCGGCCGGGGCATTGGGCGGTCCGTAGCTCTTGCCCGCTGCAGCATATTGCTGGAGCTTTGCGCCCAGGGGGCGCGGGGCCGATGGGGGCCCGACCCAATCGGCGATTGCCGCGCCCAAACGGCGCGCCTGCATCTGCTCAATACCGGCGGCCTCTAACAGCGCCGCGAGCAGGCCATCGGTGGCATAATTCGGATTCACCTTGCCGTTCTCGTCGGTGATCCGGATGGTGACTTCACCCGCAGCAAATCGAAGCCTGTGAGGGGCGCCGTCGAGCCGCCAATGATTGGCGGCAAGCGGGTCCGTCTCGTTGAACAGGGCTTCGGCGATACCGGCATCCGCGAGCGCCTCAGCAGCCGCGCTCGAACGGATATTGCGCGCGATCGCGATTTCCATTCGCGCGTTGACGAGAAGATAGCTTGCGATCGCTGCGATCAGGACCAGAAACCAGAGCACGATCAGAAGCGCGAATCCCCGCGTCCGCACGGTGCCATGGATGACGTGATTCACGGCACGAGTCGGGACGGCGCGAGCTTGCGCCTGAGCTCCTCCGTCAGAGCGCGTGCATCGTTCTCATCGTACACGACATGCGTCGTCAACAGGACCAGGATCTCCGTGCGGTCCGAGACGTTGTCGCGGGTCGAGAACAACGGACCAAGCAGTGGAATCTGCTGCAAGATCGGAATGCCGGAATTGGCTTTGGATTTCTTGTTGCTGATCAATCCGCCCAGCGTAATGGTCTCGCCGTCCTGCACCACCACTTTGGTCTTGATCCTGCGCTGCTCGAATGTCGGCGAATTGATCGTAGAGCTCGTTGTCGGCACGACATCGCTGACTTCCTGCTCGATATCGAGCGTTACCAGTCCGCTCGCATTGAGCCGCGGCAAGACATTCAGGATCACGCCGGTCGGCTGATATTGCACATTGTTCACGACCGGCGCGCCGGCCGTTACCACGGATTCGGCGCTTTGGGTGATCGTGGGGACGAGATCGCCAACCTGGATTGTCGCTTCCTGTTTGTCGAGGACCAGCAGCTTGGGCGCCGAAATCACTTGCACGTCGGTGATGGTCTTCAGCGCCTGAATCGCGAATTGCACCGAGCCTATCGTGCGCGCGATCGCGAGGCCGGGGAAATTCGGCGCCAGCGTCCCGGGGAACAGAGCCGAATTGCTGATCGCGGTTGTCGGATCGATCGCCGTGGGCGAGGAAGCGGCGTTGCTGAGCGTGACCTGTCCGGTTCTGTTGGAAAGAAAATATTGGGCGCCAAATTGCAGCTCGTCATTCAGTGTCACCTCGGCAACTGTTGCCTCGATCAGGACCTGCATGGGAACAATATCGAGCTTGCGAATTGCGGCCTCGATGGTTGCGTATTCGGCCTCGGTCGCGACGATCACCAGCGCATTGCTGCTTCGGTCGGCGATGATCTGAGGCCCGCGCGGATCGCCGCTCGTATTGTCCTGCCCGGGATCCGCCGCAGGCATGTTTGCCGGCGCGCCCGGAGGCATTCCGGGCCGTACGGCGCCAAAGGCGCCCGCGGCGCCCGGCAATGCAGGCGCCACAGCGTTGGCCTGCGCTAGCGGCGCAGCCGGAGGAGCGCCAAGCTGCATCGGTTGCGCCGTCGGCGGAATATTACCGGGCGCAATCTCCATCTCGGCCGCGGCGCCGGCGCGCGGATTTATTGCGCGCTGCAAAACAGGTTGGATGTCCGTGGCCTGGACATTCTTCAGGTAATCGACATGAACGCCGCGCCTGGCACTTTCGTTGACTTTGTCCAACTGACCGATGAGCTGAGTCACACGATCGAGATAGGCCGGCTGTTGCGCGATCACCATGATCGCATTCGCCTGCTCGACCGGCACGATTTTGATCGCGCCGGCCAGGGCCCCGTCATTGTCGAGTTGCAAAGCCGCCTGAAGATCAGCGGCAAATCGCGCCGGCTCGCCGAACTTCACCGGAAAAAGCGCATAAGACCGGCCGGCGAGAAAATCGACATCGAAGACGCGGATCAGATCGATGACATTCCGGCGGGCGGATGCGGAGCCCGTGACGATGAGCATGTTGCGTGTAGGATCGGCGAGCAATTTCGCGCCGTCGCCAATGTAATCTCCGAGCATGGCCGACAATTGCCGCGCCGAGGCGTAACGCAGGCGGACAATCTCGGATCCGGCCGCGGCGCTCGCGCCATCCACCAGGGGGCTGATCATACTGTCGTCGCCGGCCGGTCCGATCCGGAAAAATCCGTTATCGTAAGTCATGATGCCGCCGGTCTGATTGAGAAGACTCTGCAGCGTGCTCAACAACTCTTCCCGCCTGAGGGGCCGCGCCGTTTCGATGGTGACCGTACCCATGAATCCGGGGTCGATCGTGTAATTGAGCTTGAGGATGTCGCCGAGAATGAGCTTCGCCACTTCACGGACATCCGTATCGACGTAATGCAGCGAGACATCGCCGTTTTGCGCGATCGTGGGCGGCACGAGCGCCGATGCCGGCGCGGGCACGTCTTCTGCGCGGTCCTGGCGGACGATCGGTCCTGAGGTGACGGGCTCAGGTATCGCGCGACCGCTGACGCGTACGCTTTCGCTGTGTTGAACCACGGCCTGTCCCGCTCCGGAATCCGGTGGATCACCGGCTGCGGCCGGTGCGGCACAAGATGCGAGAATCGGCAGGCCAGAAATCAGAAGGGCCAAAATCGCTCGGTGCAACCGCCATGTTGAAAGCATGCGCCGATCCGTTCTATCGGCCGGGTATGATCGGCTGAACCAGCCTTTGCGGTTGCGCCGCGAGTGCTGCCGGCTGCGGCCGGGGACCGTTTACGGCTACATGCTTTGGTTTTTTTGTCGCCGGTTTTCGACTGGCGACCAGGACCGGCCTCGGCTTGGTGCGAGCATCATTGGCGGGTTTTACGATCTGATCTCCGTCCTCGCTGCGCAGGATAACCCGATCGGGTTGGATCGAGGCTACAGTCCAACCATCAATAGTTTGGCCTTCTTTCACCGCAACCGGTTTGTCGCCCTCGCGCTCGAACAGGGCCTCGCGTGTGCCCGGAAGAACCGCGGTGCCTTCCAGCCGGCCGGGAAGTTTGAGCGGCTCCTTCTCCGCTTTTGCCGATTCGTCCATCGGCGCGTTGTCCGGAGGTCGGCGCGAGGGACTGAACAAAGGCCGTTGCAGAATTTCCGCGACCAGCGCGTCAACACTGGGCGATGGTTGTTCGGGTAGAGAGACGGGTTTGGTTTGTACCAGCGCGGCTGGACGTGTCGCTTCGCTCGGCTGACGGGCGGCGACTATTGCCGCGAATGGTACGATGCTTGCCGTTCCGAGGGCGGCGAGCAGGAGACTGACGAGTTTCGATCTGGTCGCCATGGCAGCTAGTTCGCGCGAAAACCGAAAACTTCCAGCGTGGCGGCAAGGTCAGGATCCTCGGCGCCTCTGCCGGAATCATTCGGTTTGTCATCGGCACGAAGTTCCAGATTGCCGACGGACAGCATCGGGCGTGCCGAATGGATTTCAAGGAATACCGTGGTCAATGATTCCAGATCGCCCGAAAACGCAACGCGTACGCCCACCCGGCGCAGCAAACCCGCGGTATCGGCCGGCAGGGCCGACGCGCTGACGATTTCGGCACCATTGCCTTCCACGATGTCTTTGAGCCTGGCCTGCAACGCAGCCATCGCGATTGCATCGCTGTCGCCATTCCAAAGAAGCTGTCTGTCGTTTGCGGCGCTTGCGAGCTGTTTCTGCTGCACCCGCAAGCGAGGCAGCTCGGCTACCCCGCTGCGATAGCGACGCAGCAATTCGTGGCGCTGCTCCAGCGCCTGGGCGTTGGCGCCGTAGAAGGACAGCGCCGGCGATAAGACTGTGAAATAGATCGTCGCCAGGGCCACGATCAGGATCGCAACTGCCAGGACTTTGCCGCGATTCCCGTCCGGCAGCCCGTTCACGGTGCCTGTCCCTGCGCAAGCGACACAGAGATCGTGAATTGTTCGAGTTCGCCGCTTCCATTCTTGACGATTGGCGCGTCCAGGCTCGGTTGCCGGAAACCCGGCGAATGCGCGAATAGCCCGACAAGCTGCGCAGCCGAGGGCGACAAGCCGCTCAAGGTAACCCGCGAACCATGCAGCGCGAAGGACGTCAGATAGGTATCGGCTGGAAGCGACCGTGTGACGGCCGCCAGTGCCCTGAGCGGATATTCGCTCTGGCCGTTTTTCAAAAATTCATCAGTCTGCGCGCGCCGATCGGCCGAATGACGAAGCGATATGGCTTCCAACGCCTCGGTTTTGAGCCCGGCTATTGCGGAGTCTGCGGAAGAAATGGCCCATTCCTGATACGCGAACGGCGCGGCAATCGCGAGCACCGCAGTTATTGCCGCAGCCGCCGGGATCAGGTGCCGTTGCGCACGGACGGACGGACGATCGCCAGGGAGAGGAAGGAGGAGTGTACCGCTGTCGATTTCGAGCGCGCTAGGGTTTAGTCCGGCGCGCTTCAACCGCTGCAATAACGTATCAACAGCTTGGCGCGGGATGATATAAAGATCGACACTGAAGCGCCCGCGGGCGGCATCCTCACGCGAGACTGCGTGCGTCCAATAGATTTCATCCAATCTGAAGGGGGTTTCGCGCTCGATTTCGAAGCGCAGAAGATTTTTGAGGTCCTGCCTTGCGGCAAGCGGGAACGACAGTGATTTGTGCAGGACGGCGCCGGGCGGCAGGTGGAGCACGCAAAGCGCCGGCGAATTCTTGATGTCCCGCAGAGCCTTGGCGAGGTCTTGTAAGCTCAAATCATCGGTGCCTGTCTGCGTGACTGCGATCGTAACCCCGCGAGACCGGACCAGAAGCGAGAAATTTTCCGCGCCGCTATGAAGAATGACGGCGTTGGGCGGACGATGCAGGCCGCGCGCCATGCGATCGGGCAGAAGCCCGGCAAGCTGAGTGGTCCACCAACCGACAAAATCCTGCATAAGTCCTTGCAATCACTTGAAGGCGCGCCAAGGCCGCACCGGATGTCCTGTCTAGCGCCGATATATGACAGTTCGGAGTCACTTCGCTGGCGTAGCGACGCCATCGAGCATCGGCGCGACGATTAGCGCCGGCCACCGGAAGCCATTATCGGTTCGCAGAGTGATGCGGATGAGACCGGGCGGTTTGGTCTTGTCGGGAGTCGCGGATTGCCACCCTGTGGGCGCCACGAAATATGCCAGGGAAAACTCCGTCACATTGCGCGCCAGTTCTGTCTCCGTGGTATCGAGCGGCGTTGTGCTTGACCCACTGAAATGTGGTTTCCAGCCCAGCATCAATTGCTCGCCGGCGGCGCGAAGGTCGATGTCATAGAGGCCCGCGCGGCCCAACGCACTGGGAAGAGGCGCAACGAAACGCAAAGATGCACTATTGCCTTCGAACGCGCGACCAGACGCGATCAGGTCCCGGATTACGTTCTGGACCGCGTCCCGGTCACTGAGCCCGGCGCTCTGCCGCTCCTGTGTCAGCCAGGCGCGGCCGGCAAATCGCACGCCGCCGCCGAGCGCAACGACGATCATGCCCAAAATGGCAATGACGATCAGCAGCTCCAGCAAAGTGAAACCGCATTCTTTTGTGTGCGTGGGCGGTGTCCGCATCATCCGCCCGGCGCCTGGCTGAGCCGTTGCGACGAAAGCGAGACGCTTCGGGTGAACAGACCGTCGCGCCAGGAGATCGTGACACCGACATTATACAGGCCGAGCACGTTTGCGGCGCTCTGTGCACCAGACGTGTGGAGCGCCGGCTCGGAGATTGTTGTCCGCCAGGAATATCCACCGCCATCGTCGCCCGATTGCTCGCCAGGGCGAAGCGTGGCGGCGATACCCAGAGCCGCGAGATGGGATTGCGCTCTACGTGTAGCCGCGATGTAGCGATCCGCCGTCCGGGCATTGCCAAGCCCGGTGCCCGTCGCAGCGATCATGAGAGCAAGACCCAATCCTGCAATCGCGAGCGCGACGACCACCTCGATCAGCGTGAATCCGGAAGATGGGCGATCAGCGTGGCTTCTCGACACTGGACACCCGCCCGGACAGCCAATCCACACCAACCCACCAGGTGCGCCCATTACCGGAAATGGCGATCCGTCCGCCGCTACTGCTGCCATCCGGATTGAACTGGATGCGGCCGAGCGATTGGCCCGGTACTTCATCCGCACTGGCGAGCAGCGCGATAGAAACATCAACGGGCAGCGCCTCCGCAGGTGCGCCGCTCCAACCATAGCTTCGCCGGCCGAGATCGAATGTAAATTGCGTGGACGTGTTGCGCATGACCGCTTCGGAGCGCGCGCGCCGCAGCGCGGCAGAAATTGCTTCGGCGGCGGAGCGAGCATGGATGGCAGGAGAGACTGGCGCACGGCCGACGGTGAACAAGACCATCACCAGGCCAATAATGGCAATCACCACAAGCATTTCCATCAGCGTAAATCCGCCGGGACCGGGATCAGAGCGCCAGGTCATTGAGGCTCAGCATGGCAACGACCAGGGATCCTACGATGCCGGCAACCACAAGGCCCATAACAATGGTAATTACGGGCAGAAGCAGTGCAATCAGGCGCGCTGTCGTGTGTTGCACCTGCTCTTCGTGTATGTCCGCCGCACGCTGTGCCATGTCGGCCAGCCGCCCGGTTTCTTCTCCCAGTTGCACGAGATGAATTGTGTGAACGGGAAAGAATTCGCCTGAAGCCAGCGCTGTGGCCAGGCGCGCGCCCGATTTTACTTCCACGATCGCTTTGTCAATAAGCCTTACCGCGGTCAGGCGCGCGAGCACGTCACGAGCAATGCCGAGCGCTGGTACCAGTCCCACACCATTGCGCAACAAGGTTGCCAGCGTCCGCATCAGGCGCGCGGCTTCTGCCCGCCGGATCAACGTACCAAGCACGGGAACCCGCAAAATCGCACGTTCCCAAACCAATCTCGCCGGCGCGTCCTGCAGCTTGCGATGGCCGAGCAAAACGAGAGTGAGGGTCACCAGCAGCAGCAACGCTCCGTCATCGTGCAGAAAAGCGCCTGCGGCGATCAGCGCACGAGTCGACAAGGGCATTCGCGCGCCCGCTTGCGCGAAAATCGGTGTGAATTGCGGCAGCACATAAGTGAGCAGCAGCACAATCGTGCCGGCGGCGGCCATCAACAGCAAAGCCGGATAGGTCATGGCCGATTGCACGGTGGCGGCCAGACGGCATTCACGCTCCAGCAGATCTGCGAGGCGATGGAGGCATTCGGCAATCGTGCCGCCGGCTTCGCCGGCGCGGACAATACTGACGTAAAGCCGTGAGAACACGCGCGGATGCTGGGCGAGGCTTGCAGCCAGGGACTTTCCACCGCGCACCTGATCGCGAAGCGCCTGTAAAACGCGCCGCGCCTGCGCGCTTTCGCTGGTCTCCGCGAGAAAGCGCAACGCGTGATCGATATCTTGCCCCGCTTCAAGCATCACCGCCAGTTCGCGGGTGAGATGCGCGACTTTCCCTTTGCTCAGACGGTGCCTAAAATCGATATCGAGATCGAGCAATGCTTGTATCCGGCTACGCTTGCCGGCATCTTCCGCGCGCACCAGATAACATCGCTGCGCATAAGCCCAATCGGCGATGTCGGATGCGCTCGCCGCTTCCCTGACGCCCTTGATGGGTTTGCCGGCCGGATCGACAGCCAGATAGCGGAATTGCGGCATGACCTATCCGTCAAGCCGCACGCTGCGCAGGATTTCGCGCAACGATGTCGTGCCTGCGAGAACGTGCGCGATACCGCTCTCAAACATGGTCTGCATGCCCCCGGCACATGCGGCGTGCTGAATGTCGGCGTGCCCGGCGCGCGAAAGGATCAGCCGGTGCGTGCTTTCGTCAGGCGTCAACAACTCGGCGATCGCGAGGCGTCCCGTATACCCTGTCGCGCGGCAAGATGGGCACCCGACCGGTTCGTAGAGCGTCAGCGGGCCGGCTGCGAAACGATCAAGTTCGAATCTGGCGACGAGTTCGGGGCTTGCGGGAACAGCGCGCTTGCAATCACTACAAAGACGGCGCACGAGACGTTGGGCCATGATCGCATTGATTGTCGCAATCAGCAGATAATCCTCAAGCCCCATGTCGCGTAAGCGCGCAATCGCCGCGGCTGCGCTGTTGGTATGCAGCGTAGACAGCACAAGATGACCGGTGAGCGCAGCTTGAATCGCGATCTGCGCGGTTTCGAGATCGCGGATTTCACCAATCATGATGATGTCCGGATCATGACGGAGAATTGCGCGCAGGAGATTGGCGAAATTCAACCCGATCTGCGGTTTGACCTGAATTTGGGTAATGCCCGGGAGCTGGTACTCGATCGGATCTTCCACCGTGACGATATTGCGATCCGAAGAGTTGAGATGAAGCAATCCGGTATAGAGCGTCGTTGTCTTGCCGCTTCCCGTGGGACCAGTGACCAGAATGATGCCGTTCGGCAGCTCAAGCAGATGGCACAGCTTGCCGGCGAAATCCGGCGCCATTCCCAATTGCGCAAAATCGAGATTGACCGCCGAACGGTCGAGAATCCGCAACACGACGCTTTCGCCGTGAAGCGAAGGGATCGTCGAGACCCGTAGGTCGATCTCATGCCCGCGGACGACCAATTTGATCCGGCCGTCCTGCGGCAGGCGCCGCTCGGCGATATCGAGCGCAGCCATGATCTTGATCCGCGAAACCACGGCGGCCTGCAGCCGGCGCGGCGGGGATTCCATCTCGTGCAGCACGCCGTCGTAGCGATAGCGCACGCGCAGCCGGTCCTCGAACGGATCGATATGGACATCGGATGCCCGCGTTTCGACGGCGTGCGAAATCAGTTGATTGACGAAGCGGATCAGCGGGGCTTCGCTGGCGAGATCGCGCAACACTTCGGCGTCATCATCGTTCGCGTGCGCCGCTGAGACCAACTCGTCTGCGGCCTGCCGGCCCGTCGATTCCTCCTCCGGATAGAGACGATCCAGGGCAGCCTCCAGCTCGATCGGAACCGCAACGCGTATTGCGGTCTCGCGGCCGGCCACCATGGCAATCGCCGAAACCGCGAAGCCGTCAAGCGGATCCGCCATGGCAATCGTGATTGTCCGGTCATCCAGGGCGATCGGCACAGCGCGGGCCTTGCGCAGGAACTTCAGCCGCAACTGTTCCGGCAGAATTGCCGTTTGCGGATAGTGGCTTGCTGCAGCAAGTTCGAGGTCGAGCAGTTTTGCCGTTGCTTCCGCGAGCGCGCGCTCGCTCAAAAGCCCGAGTTGGGTCAGGATCGTGTCCAACCGGCTGCCGCTTTCCGCAACAAGGTTCTGCGCGCGCTCGAGACTTTTCGGATCGAGTTGGCGTTGACTGACCACATAATCGGCAAGCGCCGCAGCAAAGCCCGGCAACGTCCAGACATCATCCGGCGGGCTTGCGGCGGCAAACATTTCATCAGACTAAGCCGGCTCCGTTACAGTTCTGTGTCACGAATGGCTATTGAATCAACCGGCCGCCAGCGGGCCGTAGAGCCAGACAATCCACGTGCCAAGTGCGAGAAAAGCGCCAAATGGGATTCGATCCGCCAGTGAGACGGCGCCGGAGCGCTTGTTCCATAACGCAAATGCAAGAGCGGTAAGCGCGCCGAGCAATACCACGCTCGGAAGGGCGTACCACGACACCCACGCACCGGAGGCGGCCAACAGTTTCGCATCGCCCAAACCGATGCCTTCGCGTCTGCGCAAGAGCCGATAGAGGTAGCGCAGCCCTGCAACGAACATATATCCACCGGCCGCAGCGAGCGTGTTTGGCAACAAGCTCGCTGGCGCGATCAACCATGCCACCAGCAGCCCCGCTGCGATAGCCGGAAAAGTCAGGAAATCCGGCAGCAGGAAGTACTTCAAATCGGTTGCGGCAAGCGCCAGCAATAACCAGCCAAGCACGCAGCTCGCCCATAACAGGCCATCGGAAAAAAGTGACGCCGACCATAGGGCGACGAACAGCGCGGCCAATTCCATGACGAGCGGGAAACGGCCAATGGCCTGGCCGCAATTGCGACAGCGTCCGCGCAGCAGGATCCAACTGCCAATTGGAACGAGATCGCGGATCTTAAGCGCAGTTCCGCACAGCACGCAAACAGAACGGCCAACAAGGATTTTATCCGGTGTTCCGGAGCGTGTCACCACGACGCCCAGAAAGCTGCCAATGAACGGCGACAGCAAGACCGGAACAATCCAGGATCCAAGGAAAATCATTTTTCGTTTTGCGCCGGGTTTGCAAAAGCGCGTGCAGCTTGGGTGCAATAATTTCCCGGATCAAGGCTCAAACGCCCGATCTGCGGACAGCGCGCAGCGTCACGAAACGGTCACGGGGTCGTTTTCGAAACGAAACATTGCACGCCTAGTGTTGAGGTCTTTCGCTCTACGCATTTTCAAACCATCGAGGAAAATATGCGCTATCTTCATGCGGGCAATCGGGCATTGCTTCTGGCGGGCTGCAGTTCGCTCGCCTTGGCGATGTTCGTCGGCCCGACCGCTGCCGATCCTTCCAAAGCAACGCTACAGATCAAGCCGAATTCCGTGGTTGTCAGCGCCAGTACCTATGATCGGACCCAGGGCGCCATTGCTACGCTGACAACGGGCGTCACCCAGATTGCGAACACGGACACCGCGACCGTCACGGCTGTAGCCGGCAACAATTATGTCACGACATGGAATAATGCCAATGTGGACGGCAGCTACGGCGTGACCTCGCCGATTCAGCTGTTGGACGTGAGCGGGACGACGGGCCATATTTTCCACGCA
>JAGWSK010000498.1 GCA_028869355.1 Alphaproteobacteria bacterium
GGATCGTAAGCGAGCACCCGCATCTTCAGGCCCTTGGCGCGATCGGCGACAATGGCGCCGATATTGCCGCAGCCGATGATGCCGAGCGTCTTTCCTGTCACTTCGACGCCCATGAAGCGGTTTTTTTCCCATTTGCCGGCGTGGGTCGACGCATTGGCTGTGGGGAGGTCGCGCGCCAACGACATCATCAGCGCAATCGCATGTTCGGCGGTCGTGATCGAATTGCCGAACGGTGTGTTCATGACAATGATTCCCGCGGCCGTCGCAGCCGGGATGTCGACATTGTCGACGCCGATTCCGGCGCGGCCGATGACCTTCAGCCGTTTCGCCGCACGAATGACATCGGCGGTGACTTTGGTCGCCGAACGAATCGCCAACCCGTCATAGTCGCCGATGATCGCCAGCAGTTCGGGTTTTCCCAGGCCGGGTTTGACGTCTGCCGTCACGCCGCGTTGTTTGAAGATATCGACGGCGGCCGGGGACAATTTGTCGGAAATCAGAACTTTGGGCACTTTGGTCTCCGTTAGTTTGAGCGTCTGCAACGCAAACGCGGGCGCTGCATCCGCTTCGGCTGCAAATCGCTTCCCGCGATTTGCGATGCCTCCGACCCGCCAGGGGGAGAGGCGAATCGCTATCCGTGTTTCACCTGTGCGTAGGCCCAGTCGAGCCACGGCACCAACGCTTCGACATCCGATGAATCGACGGTCGCGCCGCACCAGATTCGCAATCCGGGCGGCGCCGCGCGATACCCTCCGATATCGAAGGCGACACCTTCTTTTTCCAGCAGACTTGCGATTTTCGATGCAGCCGCGGCCTGCGCTTCCTTGTTCAGCCCGGCGAACCATGCATCGGTGATCTTGAGGCACACGCTGGTATTGGAGCGAATGCGCGGCGAAGCGGCGAGAAATGCGGCCCAGCCGCTTTCCTCCATCCAGTTGGCGAGCACCGCGACATTGGCGTCGGCGCGGCGGACCAGCGCCGGCAATCCGCCGATCTGCTCCGCCCATTTCAGCGCATCCAGATAATCCTCAACGCACAACATCGACGGCGTGTTGATGGTGTCGCCCTGGAAGATTCCTTCGATGAGCTTGCCGTCTTTGGTCATGCGATAGGTTTTCGGGAGCGGCCAGGGCGGGCTGTAGCTTTCCAGTCGCGCGACGGCACGCGGCGAAAGAATCAGCATTCCATGCGCGGCTTCACCGCCCAGGACCTTCTGCCAGGAGAAAGTCACGACATCGAGTTTCGGCCACGGCAGATCCATCGCGAAGGCCGCCGAAGTGGCATCGCAGATCGTCAATCCGGCGCGATTGTCGGCAATCCAGTCGCCGTCGGGAACACGCACACCTGACGTCGTGCCGTTCCACAGAAATACGATGTCGCACTCGCTGCCGGTTTGCGCCAGATCGGGCAGATCGCCATAGCCGCTCTTGATCACACGCGCGTTCAGCTTGAGCTGCTTGACGACATCGGTGACCCAATCTTCGCCAAAACTCTCCCACGCAAGCACGTCGACCGGCCGCGGTCCGAGCATCGACCACAGTGCCATCTCGACAGCGCCGGTGTCGGAGCCCGCGACAATACCGATGCGGTAATCCGCCGGCACGCGCAGGACTTCGCGGGTGCGCTGGATCGCTTCCTGCAGCCTGGCTTTTCCCGCTTTGGAGCGGTGGGACCGTCCGAGAACGGCGTTTTGGAGAACTTCAGTTGTCCATCCCGGGCGTTTGGCGCAGGGTCCGGACGAAAAAAAAGGCCGTGCGGGGCGCACGGCCGGACGATTTCCGGTCATGATTCATTCCTTCCAGAATGACAGCGCTCCGTTGGGGGAGCGTGGCCCGGAGCCGATGTAGGATATGCGCGGCACC
>JAGWSK010000499.1 GCA_028869355.1 Alphaproteobacteria bacterium
CCGGAGGTGTCTGCGAAATATCCGGCAAAAGGACTTCTGCAGCACCGTCGCAAGAATAACCGGTAAATATGGCGCCTGCCAGAGTCCGCGAAATAAAGAAGGGGCCGCAAAACGCAACACGCGGCCCCAAGGCGATCGCCTGCTTTTGAAATCGGCGGCTCGAAATGCGTGAGGACGAAGCAGCCAGTGCGTCTCTACGGCATGACGAAAAATTTTTTGTAAACCGCCTTCTAAGCCTCTTCGATTCCGGTCTTGCTGATTCGTGTGGCGCCATTGTGATCGGCGGCGATCAGGTGCCTGGCGGTCACGCTAAGCCTCCAAATGTATCCGAGCACCGCACCCGCGAAGGCTCCAAATGCGGTCGCCAGCGCGACGTCGGCCAGATATTCGCGGGCCGCTAGATGATGGTGGGTCGAAACTTGTGTTGAGCAAACGAGGACAATAAATGCCACCAACCCCAGGAAGGAGAGGAACGCCGCTTTACGCTCTGCTTTCGGGACCAGTCGATTCATGTCACGCATCCTTTTTTTGGTCGAGCAGCCGGCGAGACCGTAGGACAATTTCGGAAAATTTTCGTAAAGATCGCGCCAGACTCAAACGAAAGGTCCGGAACCAGCATTGCACTGAAGCTTGATTACGACCCGGCTGTCGCGCTGTCATTAGCGCGCGCGAAGCATCAAAATTAATCTGTATTTTAATTTTCAGTATACGTCCGGCGTATATTTCACAGACAAATTTGGATGGAACTGACTCGCTTCCGTTTCTCAGTGAGCGAGCACATATTGCAGTAAATCGGCTGCACTTGCTCTGAACCCATCAGGATCGATGGCGGCCCATACAGCACCTGCAGCAGCGCCGGCGAGAATGAACGGCCACAACGAAAAACGCTTAGGCGGCTCAGTCTGTTGCGGCTGGCTCATGTGGACGCGCTTGGTCATGAGCGTACCGGTCAGAAATCTGCAGACAGATTAATAACGATCAAGCGTTAATAGAGCGCCACTGATCACGGCGGCATTTGCGGCAAGTTCAAGTAGAGCTTGGTGCTACGGCCTGACCGTCCGCCAACGAACTATGGCAGATCGGTCAGGCGAACGGCGCTGATGCAGGCAGCGAGCACCGCAAAACCGGCGGCAAACCACACCGCCGATACCGCCGGCATGCGCGCCATGATCAGCGCCGCGAGCGCCGCGCCAAGAGTTTGACCCAGAAGCCGCGCCATTGCCTGTGTGCCGCTTGCGCCTCCGCTCCGGTGACGTGGCGCGGATGCCTGGATCGTGCGGTTGTTCGGCGACTGAAACAGGCCAAAGCCCGCGCCGGCGAGAGCCATGCGCCACACCACATTGGCGATGTTGCCGGTTGTATCGAGAGCCGCCATGGCCGCGAGGCCCGCGGCGAATGCCAGCAATCCAATCAGGCCGAGGAGCCCGGCCGGAAAGCGGTCTGCAAGGCGGCCGGAAATTGGCGCCAGAATTGCCGTGCCGATCGGCCACGGCGTCATCAGCAAGCCGATTTCCACGGCCGAATAGCCGATATCGTGCAGATGAAACGGGATCGCGATATAGGCAAGCGTCTGCGCGATAAAGGAACAGCTTGAGGTCGCAACCGAAAGCGCAAACATCGGGATGCGCAGCAGATCGAGCGGCAGCAGAGGCGATGGCTTGCGGATTTGCCGCTGGGCCAGCAATATCGCGGCGACCACCATTAGCGCGAATTCGCCAACCCGCAGCGATGCCCCGTCCGGTTCGCTGAGTCCTTCAAGGAAGGCAACCAGCATCCCGAAGGTGACGCCGCTGAGGACAGCGCTGGAGACATCAAAGGAATGGCTGGCGCGCGGCGATTCCGGCAGTGCCGATATCCCGATCGCAACCGCTGCAATCACCACCGGTACATTTACGGCAAACAGCCACTGCCACGGCGCAATCGAAAGAATCGCGGCTGCAATCGTCGGACCGGCCGCTGCCGAGACGGCGATGGTAAAGGCATTGATGCCGATTCCATGACCGAGCCGGTTCATCGGGTGGATCAGCCGCACCAGCGCCATGTTGACGCTCATCACTCCCGATGCACCGACACCCTGAAGGACGCGCATCACCGTCAGAACGGTCAGCGAGCCGGAAAGCGCGCAACCGAGAGAAGCTGCTCCGAACAATCCCAGTCCGGCGATGTACACGCGCTTGTAGCCGAGAATGTCGCCGATCGATGCCAACGGCAGCAGCAGGAGCATGATCGCCATCTGATAGGCATTGACGATCCAGACCGATGATGACGGACGAACACCCAGATCTGCGCCGATTGTCGGAAGTGCGACATTGACGATGGTCTGATCGATCACCGTCATGAATATCGCGAGGCAGATTGTCACGATTGCCCAGCGGCGCTGTTGCGGCGGCAGGCCGTCCTGAAACAATCTCTGAAAGTCGCCGGCCGCGTCCCCGCGCGCGGCAATCGCCTTTGGCGATTGCTTGTTCGCGCGCGGGGGCCCGAAGCGGCGCTCCGCTAACTCTCGGTCCTCTATTCTGCTTTCTACGTCTTGGCCGGGCCAATCCGTCATTCGTTCAGCTTCCGGAAAAAGCAGACCGGTTCGCCGGTGTGGCAGGCCGGGCCCGTTTGGTCCACTTTCAACAGCAGCGTGTCGCCATCGCAATCGACCCAGGCTTCAATCAGGCGCTGGGTGTGTCCGCTGGTTTCACCCTTGCGCCACAATTGCTGCCGGGACCGCGACCAATAGGTGACATCGCCGCCTGCGATTGTCCGGCGCAGGGCTTCTTCATTCATCCAGGCCAGCATCAGCACCGCGCCGGTTTTGGCATCCTGTGCGATCGCCGGCACAAGGCCTTGCGCGTCAAATCGGACCGCCCGCAGAAATTGCTCCGGCGACAAAGCTTCGCTCAGGCGCGCACTCCACGAAATGACTGGGTCCCGAACATTCCCAGCTTGACCGAGCCGGTCATGGCATCCCCCTGTACGGTCGCCGAGAATTCCAGCGTCATCGCCATGGGTTTGGTGATCGACGCTTTCCAGCTGATCTGATCGCCCGAAATTCTACCCTCTTCAATCGGTTTTTCGTCGCCGGACGAAGCGCTCTGCGTGCCGCTCAACGAAGCTCCGCTGGTGCTGATGTTCAGCACGCTTTGCTGCGCACCGAGCGGCGTATTGATCGTCAACTGCCATTTTCCATCGGCGGCCATTCAGTTCTCCTGTTGCGATCGTTCAAATCCTTTTGCCAGATCGGCCTTCAGATCCTCGACATCTTCGAGGCCGATATGGAGCCTTAACAGCGGGCCTTCCAGTGCCGGCGGGAAGCTGCGGTGGAAATGCGCGGGAACAACCAGGCTCTCGAATCCACCCCAGGAATAACCGAGGCCGAAATGTTCCAATCCATCCACCATCGCCGCCACGGCAGTGCCGCTCACCGGCTTCAGGACAAAGCCGAACAGGCCCGACGCGCCGGTGAAATCGCGCTTCCACAATTCATGGCCCGCATCGCCCGGCAGGGCGGGATAAATCACCCGCGCCACTTCGGGCCGCGACGTCAGCCAGGTCGCGATTTCAATGGCGCTTGTCTGATGCTGTTTCAGGCGCACGGCGAGAGTGCGCAGTCCGCGCTGCGTCAGCCATGCCTCGTCCCCTGACGCACAAAGCCCGAGTGTGCCATGGGTTTCGACGAGGCGTGCGCGCCACGCCTCGTTGGCCGACACGGTCCCCAGCAGCACATCGGCATGCCCGCCAATATATTTTGTCGCCGCTTGCACTGAGAGATCGACGCCGTGCCCGAATGCGTCGAAATACAGCGGCGTGGCCCAGGTGTTGTCCATGATTACCGCCGCGTCGTGCCGGTGCGCCACGGCGGCAATGGCGGGC
>JAGWSK010000500.1 GCA_028869355.1 Alphaproteobacteria bacterium
AAACCTTGTCCGGATGGCCTTCGCTGACGGATTCGCTGGTAAAAAGATAGCTTGAGCGCTGCATTTCCACCCCTCGTAACTTAAGTCACGTTCTTGCAGGGAAATTCCCGAGGGTCAACCGGAACTGAAGAGGACATTTCACAGAATAAACCGCGACAGGTCCTGGTCTTTGGCAAGGTCTTCGACACGGTCGCGGACATAGGCGCCGTCGATGGTGAGCGCTTCGTTGGGACGGTCGGTTGCGGTAAAGCTGATCTCGTCCAACACACGTTCCATGATGGTCTGCAACCGGCGCGCGCCGATATTTTCGACACGCGCGTTCACGTCGGCGGCGATTTGCGCGATCGCATCGATACCATCCGCGGCGAATGTCAGCGTCACGTTTTCGGTCGCCATCAGCGCCACATATTGTTTGATCAGACTGGCCTCGGGTTCCATCAGGATTCGCCGGAAGTCCTCGCGGGTGAGCGCCTTCAGTTCGACGCGAATCGGCAGACGGCCCTGCAATTCGGGAAGCAGATCCGATGGTTTCGCGAGGTGGAACGCGCCCGATGCGATGAACAGGATATGGTCGGTGCGCACCGGACCGTGTTTGGTCGCGACCGTGGTGCCTTCGAGCAATGGCAGGAGATCGCGCTGCACCCCCTCGCGCGATACATCGGCCCCAGCGCGCACCTCGCCGCGCGCGCAGATTTTGTCGATTTCGTCGATAAAAACGATGCCATTGTTCTGTACACTGTCGATCGCATCGCGGATCAGCGAGTCGTTGTCCAGCAGTTTGTCGGCCTCTTCGGTCACCAGCAGATCGTGGGACGCGGCGACCGTCATACGGCGGGTTTTGGTGCGCCCGCCGAGCGCCTTACCGAAAATATCGCCGATGTTGATCATGCCGATCTGCGCCCCCGGCATGCCGGGGATTTCGAGCGACGGCATACCGCCGGAATCGCGCACTTCGATTTCAATTTCCTTGTCGTTGAGTTCGCCCGCGCGCAGCTTTTTGCGGAAGGCATCCTTTGTCGCGGAGCCGGCACTTCCAACCAGCGCCATCAGGACCCGTTCTTCGGCCTTGGCTTCGGCCTGTGCTTCGACATCGCGGCGTTTGGCCGCGCGCACCAGTCCGATGCCCACCTCAACGAGATCGCGGACGATCTGCTCGACATCGCGGCCGACATAGCCAACTTCGGTGAATTTTGTGGCTTCGACCTTCAGGAACGGCGCCTGGGCCAGTTTCGCCAGCCGGCGCGATATTTCGGTTTTGCCAACGCCGGTAGGACCAATCATCAGGATATTCTTGGGCAGGACTTCCTCGCGCAACGCCTCCGTAAGCTGTTGGCGGCGCCAGCGATTCCTCAATGCGATGGCGACGGCCCGCTTGGCCTCATGCTGTCCGATGATGAAGCGGTCAAGTTCGGAGACAATCTCGCGGGGGGTGAAAAATGCGCTCATGCGGTGGTCAGACTCTCGACGGTGATATTCTCGTTGGTAAACACGCAAATTCCCGCGGCGATCTTCATGGCCCTGCGCGCGATGTCTTCAGCGGACAAATCCATCCCCGATAATGCACGTGCCGCGGCCAGCGCATAGGCGCCGCCGGAACCGATACCGATCAGCCCGTCTTCGGGTTCGAGAACATCGCCGGTTCCCGAGATCACAAGTGAGGACTTGCGGTCTGCCACAGCCATCATGGCTTCCAGGCGCCGCAAATAGCGATCGGTACGCCAATCCTTGGCCAGTTCGACGCACGCGCGCGCCAGGTTGCCGGGGTAGGTTTCCAGCTTCGCCTCGAGACGCTCGAACAACGCAAAAGCATCGGCCGTCGCGCCGGCAAAACCGGCGATCACCTCGGCTTTCCCCAGCCGGCGCACTTTCTTCGCATTGGCCTTGATCACCGTATTACCGAGCGAGACCTGGCCGTCTCCTGCGATCACCACCTGCCCGGCCTTGCGCACGGAAAGAATGGTGGTGCCATGCCACACAGATTCGGTCATTGTACGAACTCCGGATGATGCCGCGGCGTCGACTGAGCCAGGCCCTTAAGATATAGCTCCGGCACCCGGATTAAAGGTTTCAAACGCGATGCGCACGGCGACAGTAGAACGAAAAACCCGCGAGACGGAAATCCACGTCGCGCTCGATCTCGACGGCACGGGCGTTTACGACATCGCCACCGGCATCGGGTTTCTCAATCACATGCTGGAGAGTTTTTCGCGTCATTCGGCGATCGACCTGACGGTCCGCGCGCAGGGAGATCTGCATGTCGATTTCCACCACACGACCGAAGATACGGCCATTGTAATCGGACAAGCGCTACGCCGGGCGCTCGGCGATTTTTCCGGGGTACGCCGTTTTGGTTCTTGCCTGATGCCGATGGACGAGACCCTGACCCGCGTCGCCATCGACCTGTCAAACCGGCCCTATCTGATCTGGAAGGTGAAATTCACCCGGCCGAAAATAGGTGAGATGGACACGGAATTGTTCCGCGAATGGTTTCAGGCGCTGGCGCAGAATGCGGGCATCTGCCTGCACATCGAGAATCTTTATGGCGAAAACAGCCACCACATTGTCGAGACCTGTTTCAAGGGCACGGCACGCGCGCTGCGACAGGCCATTGAAATTGACGAGCGTCTTGCGGGCGCTGTGCCATCGACAAAAAGCATGTTGATGGACAGCCCGTGAAGTGGATTAAGGGCCAGACTATTTGACCCCCTTCGCACGCAAATTGCCGCCGGCAGACGAGCGGCGTCAGCTTCGGCCATGCCTGTCCGCCTTCGATCTTACCTTCATCGGCGTCGGCAACATGATCGGCACAGGCATATTTGTGCTGACCGGAATCGCAGCCGCGACGCAGGCAGGACCGGCACTGATTATCTCATTTGTGGTTGCGGCGATTGCCTGTGTATTCGTCGGATTTGCCTATGCGGAGCTTGCCGCGAGCATCGGCGGTTGCGGCGCGGCATATGGCTATGCTTATGCCGCTTTCGGCGAGTTGCCCGCATGGCTCGCGGGATGGAATCTGGTGTTCTGTTTTGGCTCAGCTCTGGCGGCGGTGGCAAATGGCTGGTCGGGTTATTTTGCCAGCGCGCTTCAGGCGATCGGAATGCCATTGCCGCCTGCGCTCGCGAGCGGGCCGGCGACGGGCGGTGTCATCGACCTTCCCGCCGTCGTGGTGATTTTGCTGCTGATGCTGGCGCTTCTTGCCGGAGTCAAACAAAGCGCCCGGTTGAACCGCTTCATCGTGATGGCGAAACTCGGCGCATTGGGCGTCTTTCTTGCCGTCGCGGCATTCCATTTGCAGGCCGCACTTTGGCATCCATTCCTTCCCTATGGCTGGTTCACGCAGAAACCCGATGGATCGACCGCCGGTGTGCTCGCGGCGGCGTCGGTGGTGTTCTTCGCCTATCGCGGGTTTCAAACCGTATCATTTGCAGTGGAAGAGGCGCGCCACCCGCAGCGGGATATTCCGCTTGCCGTCCTTGGTTCGCTGACCATCTGTACGCTGATCTACCTTCTGGTGGCCGGTGCGTTGACCGGAATCGCTCCGTACCGCGCGCTGAACGTGCCGTCTCCGATCGCTTTCGCGCTGTTCAGACTGGGCTATGACTGGGGATCCGCACTGGTTGCGGGCGGCGTCATTGTCGGACTGACATCCACCATGCTGATGATCTATTACGCACTGACGCGGATCATATTTGCGATCGCGCGCGATGGATTGCTGCCACCTTTTTTTTCCGTCCTTCAGCCGCGGAGTCAGACGCCGGTCAATGCGATCATCATCTGCGGTGTCATCATGGCGACGCTTGCCGGCGTGGCGCCCCTGACGGCGACGGCAAAACTCGTCAATGCTGGAACGCTGACCGAATTCGTTCTGGTCTGCGCCGGAGTCATTGTGCTCCGGCGGCGGCCGGGCATTGTGCGTCCATTCCGCACGCCTGGCGGGATTCTCATTCCGCTGCTCGGCATCGCCTCCTGCACTGCGTTGCTGAATTTCCTGCCCGCGGTGACGCTCGCAAGCTACGGCGTCTGGCTCGCACTTGGATTCGCGGTGTACTTTATCTACGCCGCCCGGCGATCAGCGCGGGGAGCGCTTGGCGAGAATCCGCTGTAGCGTCCGGCGATGCATGTTCAGACGCCGCGCCGTCTCCGAGACATTATGTCCGCAGAGTTCGTACACCCGCTGGATGTGCTCCCAACGTACACGGTCGGCTGACATGGGATTTTCCGGCGGCTGGGGTTTGGCGCCCGGCGGGGCGAGCAGCGCGCCCATAATGTCATCGGCATCGGCCGGCTTGGACAGATAGTCGATCGCGCCGAATTTCACCGCGGCAACAGCAGTCGCGATGTTCCCAAAGCCGGTCAGCACAACGACCCGCGCATTCGGCCGCAGCTCATGCAGTTTCTCCACGACGTCGAGGCCGTTGCCATCGTCGAGTTTCAGATCGATGACGGCAAATGCGGGCGGGCTTTCATTGACCATCGCGACACCTTCCCGGACCGTCTCTGCGCTTTTGACGGCAAAGCCGCGTGTCTCCATGGCGCGCACCAGCCTTTCGCGAAACGGCCGGTCATCATCGACAATGAGAAGGCTTTTTTCTTCGGGAAGGGACACTTGCTCCATAGTCCATCAGTGGCCGGATTTCACGCTGGCTATACCGCGCGGCCGCGCCACGGCCAATTATTAAAATGCAACTTCACATATGAATGTCCTGGGTTGGTGGTGTGTCGCCGTCGATCGCGCCGCGCGGCCAGCTCGCGACAACACTGGCGCCGCCGCCCATCCGGTTGCGCGCAAAAACCGTCCCTCCCGTATACTCGATGAGGGTCTTGGCAATGAAAAATCCCAGCCCGAGACCTTCCTGTTTTCCGTCCGATGGATCGAGTTCACGCACCGCACCACTCCGGCCGGCCATGCGCGATGTTACATATGGCTCGCCGATCTGTTCGAGAATTGGCGCAGCGAACCCCGGGCCGTCATCCATCACCTCGACCGTGAGATGCTGAGCGTCCCAACTGGCCACCAGACGAACTTCAGACGCGGCAAAGTCGGCGGCATTTTCGATGATATTGCCAAGTCCATGTTGGACTTCGGGCAGACGCCAGATTTTCGGCATCGGGCCGGATTGAACCGCGATGGAGATTTTGACATCCACGCCGCGATGGGGTGCTGCGATGTCGTCGAGCAGGGCGCCCAACGGAATCCTTTCGGCCTGGCCGAGTACTGTTTCTTCCGGTTGCGCAAGCCTGGCAAGAATGGCGCGGCAGCGCTCGGCTTCGGAGCGGAGCAGGCGGAAATCATCGGCGTGGGGGTCTTTGGCAAGGTCGCGCGCAAGCTCGTGCGCCACGATCGCGATTGTCCCCAGCGGAGTTCCCAGTTCATGCGCGGCGGCCGCGGCAAGCGCTCCCAACGATCCGAGGCGCCTTTCCCGCGCCAGGGCCAGTTGGGTCGCAGACAGCGCCGCCGACATGCGTGCTGCCTCACGCGCGATACGCCAGGCATAAGTCGAAGTGAACCCGACGCCGAGCAGTAGCGAAACCCAGATACCCAACTGGTACAGCGCCGGCAGCCCAAACCCGTTCACCGGCGCCCAGGGCAGCGGCAAATGGGCCTGCCAAAGGAACGTGACCGACAAAAAGGCCAGCGCGCACAGGAACAGCGTGTTCCAGAGATCGAGCGTCGAGGCGGAAATCACCACCGGCGCCAGAAACATCAGCGCAAACGGGTTCTCGATGCCGCCGGTAAAGAATAAAAGCGCCGCAAGCTGAACAATATCATAGGCCAGAAATGCCGTCGCCTCGCCGGCGCTAAGCCGTTTCGAGGATGGATAGGCGACAGACAGCATCACGTTGAGCAATGCGCTGGCCATGATCGGAGAGGCGGCAAGCACGACCGGAAAATCGAAATTCAGGCCAATGCGCACGCCAAGCAGCGCAATCGTCTGGCCGACAATGGCGAGCCAGCGAAGATTGTTGAGAGTGCCAAGCCGGACACGGCCGCGGCCCAATATCAGCGCGCGGGTACGGAACAAGGGCGGCGCCGGGTTCGCGGCGGCCGGCAATTCGCCGGTCAAGTTCATCGCGGTTGCCATATACGGATTTTGGGCATTTTGCGCCAGATTACACGAAAAAAAGCGCCCCCGGAGAGTTTCCGGGGGCGCTCGCCAGGCCAGGCGCTTGTCACCTGGGAGGGCACGGCTATCGCGCCAGCCTGTTTCGGTTACCGGGAACGCGTTTTCCCCGCGTTGATTGCGACCTCATGAGCATGATGGGCGCGGTCGATTGCATTGATCGCCTGCAACTGCATTGTCAGGATCGGCACTGCTTGCCGGGCAAAATTTTTGAGGCCGGCATCATCACCCGATCTGATGTAGCCGCGCATCAGGATCAGCGCCTGATTATGCTGATCGATCTGCTGTGCGATGTAGCGAGCATCGAATTGCTGATCCTTCGCTGCCTGAAGGTCGTCGAGCAGCGCCTGACGCGTCTGATCGAGCTGGGTCGGAGCTTCCGTGCCGGGCGCTTCTTTGGCCATCAGGCGCTTCAGCTGATTGAGACTCTGGGTATGCGCATCGACCATTTGTTGCGCGAATTGCAGAATGTCGGGCGAATGCGACCGCATGGCGGCGATCTGGCCGGACTGGACCTCATACATATCGCCGATCGCGGCACTCTCGGCAAAAACCTGCGTCGGCATGGACAGAGTCCCCGCCGTGCCGCTGGTGCCCGCAACCTCGGTGTTTCCCGGGCCCGATTCGGAAAGCCCCTGGTTCTCGACAGCGGATCTGCCGGGCGATTGATTCGACGCAGTCTTCTGGTCACAGCCGGCGAGCAGGATCAGGCCCGCGAGCAGACTGGTTCCCAGCGCAAAACGGCAGGACATGATCTCCTCCTCTGATGCCGAAAACCCGTGACTTCGAAATTTGTTCCGGACTGGCCGAATGGGCGCGGGTTGCGTATCCTGCAGCATACTCCCCCCTGGTGGCCCGATTCTGAAATTCGCTTGATCTCAATATCGGCAGCAGGGCGAATTTCAGAATCGAAAGGCCACCAGCAAATCATTAATTCTGAGTGTCGTTTCGGTTTCGAAGTTCGCAAAGCGGGTTCTATATCGGCATCATGCGAACTTCGAAACCACGACACTGGCCGGTTTCGATGCACACCGTGGCAACACAGGATCAATACGCGCGCACGCCGGTCTGCCCGGCGGGGGATGCCGCCATATCCGTTCACGGCCTCATCAAGCGCTACGGTGAGGTCACTGCAGTCGATTCCATCGACTTCGAAGTTAAGCGCGGTTCGTTTACCGCGTTGCTTGGCGGCAACGGGGCGGGAAAAACCACCACCATCGCGATTTTGCTTGGGCTGATCCGGCCGACAGCCGGGCGCATAAGCATCCTGGGGCAGGACTTTGCCCGGCATGCCAAAGCAGTCCTCGCGCGAATGAATTTTCAAAGTCCCTATGCCGATCTGCCACGCCGCCTGACGATTCGTCAGAATCTGATGATATACGGACGTCTTTACGGCGTCGTTAAAGCGTCCGCGCAGATCCGGCACCTGGCGCGTGAGCTGGATTTGGAAGGATTGCTCGACCGGCCGCTGGGAGAATTGTCGGCGGGTCAGCGTACCCGTGCGGGCCTCGCGAAAGCTTTTATTAACCGTCCGGAGCTGGTGCTGCTGGACGAGCCGACGGCCTCGCTGGACCCGGACACTGCGGACTGGGTTCGCAGTTTTCTCGCGCGCTATGCGGCCGAAAGGCAGGCAACATTCTTCATCGCCTCGCACAACATGCCGGAAGTCGAACGGCTGTGCGATTCCGTGTTGATGATGCGCAGCGGACGGATTGTCGATTCAGGCTCGCCCAAGGAGCTGATCGCGAAATATGGCCGCACCACGCTGGAGGATGTGTTTCTCGACGTGGCGCGCTTTGGTCCGAAGGAAGCTGCGGGATGATATCTTACGGAACACCGCGGCGGATCGGCGCCGTCCTGTTGCGGCACTGGTACCTGATCGCGGGATCATGGCCGCGCTTTCTCGACCTGTGCTACTGGCCGATCGTCCAGATGATCATGTGGGGTTTTATCCAGACCTTCATGATGCGCCAGTCGAGTTTCTTCGCCCAGGCAGGTGGAATTCTGCTCGGTGCGGTCATGCTTTGGGACGTGCTGTTCCGCGGGCAGATTGGACTGGCGATTTCCTTTTTCGAAGAGGTCTATTCGCGCAATCTCGGTCATCTCATGGCGACACCGCTCAGGATCGGTGAATACATGGCGTCGCTGATGATCGTCAGCCTGATGCGCACGGCGATCGGCCTGTTCCCCGCAACATTGCTCGCGATCTGGTTTTTCGGATTTTCCCTCTATTCGCTTGGCATCGCGTTGGTGGCTTTCTTTGTCATCCTGATCGCATTCGGCTGGAGCATCGGGCTATTCGTTG
>JAGWSK010000501.1 GCA_028869355.1 Alphaproteobacteria bacterium
CGCAGCTTCGCTGCGGCCCGCCGGGGATGACATAGTTATTTTTATTCATCGGTGGGGAAGCCGGCATGGCGCAGCCAGTATTGCCAGGCCCGGTCGAAGCCTTCGCCCGGCCTGCCCTTATTCTGACGTGCACGGATTTTCTCGATTTCGCCCGGAGTCAGGAAAGTGACCGGCCCGAAGGCCTGCGCTTTCAATTGCAGATTGGCGTTGACTTCCAGCATCACCGCGGCATAGACCGCCTCGCGCAAACTGGCGCCCGCGACGGTTGAACCATGCCCGCGCATCAGGATGGAGGTGCGTGCGCCGAGTGCCTTCGCAAGGTCGCGGCCCTGATGCATATCCGACACCAGCAAATCCGTATCGCCGAAATTCACTTGCGGATCCCAGACCGGAACATCCGGGCCGATCGTGGCGCAGACATGCATGATCGGGCGCAACTTTTCGCCAATGACGCTGAACGGCACCACGCTGTAGCTGTGGCTATGGACCACCGCCTGCACGTCCGGGCGCGACTCGTAAATCGCGCCGTGAATGAAGCGTTCGAGATAGGGCTTGCCGTTGCCGGCCGCCGTTCCGCCCTCCAGCGTGAACTCCATGATGTCGCTGGCTTCGATCAGTTCCGGAGCCCTGCCGCGCGACAGTAGAAACCGTCCGGGATTCTCCGGGTGCCGCATGCTGACATGCCCGAAGGCGTCGCAGACTTTTTCCGCCGCAACGATTCGATTTGCGATCACCAATTCGTCGATCGCAGTCTTTATTGCACTCACGCTCAACTGCTCCCTGGCCACCACGACTCGTTCGGTACGCTCACCGTAATCACCCCCACCCGAAATTTGCTCTGCAAATTTCGACCTCCCCACAAGGGAGAGGTCAGATTCTTTCAAAAATCCGGGGGGCCGGCGGTCGGGACCGGGTCGAAGCCAAGATCGAATTTGTCATCGTTGTTCAATGCGCAGGGCCAAAACTATCCAGCGCGGACACGAGTGGCAATGGCAGGCGACAGAATCTGCGGCCGGTTAATCCGGCGGAGTGCGGTTCTGTTCATGGGCCCTGCCGGCGAACTGCATATCCGTTTCCACTCCAGACCAGAGAGACAAAACGCGGAAAGCGCCTCACTGATCCCAGGGCACGAGAGGCGAGAGCTGGCTGCGCGCCGCGAAGGGCCCCGCGCGGGAAGCGGCTTGCGAATCGCCTTCAAGATGCCATAGGCAGTGTACATGCGCAGTTTAACCAGAGGCACAATGGGGAGCGCGGCGGCCGTGCTTTGCGCCGCGGCCGCCGCTGCCACGCCGGGAAGAGCTGCCCCGCCGGATTTTTCACCCAATCCGGGTGTCAGCTGGCTTGCCGATCCCGGTGGTTTCAAACCGCCGGCCAGCGGCGCCGGCCCGGTGCAGGACGATCCGAAGCATCCGACCATCACCAATGATGACTACCGGCTGACCGGAAAACAACCGACCTTTCCGGTCGCCGATCTCAGCAATCCGATCCTGCAGCCCTGGGTGCGCGACGCGTTGCGCCGTCATAACGAGCAGATATTTGCCGGGAAGTCCGGGCTTGGACCCCGGCAAAGCTGCTGGCCGGTTGGCACTCCGGCGCTTCTGATCGTCGGAGTATTCCGGCCGATTTACATCGTGCAGACCAGGAAAGAGGTGTTGATGACCTGGCAACTGGATCATCAATACCGCCATATCTACCTGGACGTGCCGCATTCGAAACTCGTCAAACCGTCATGGTTCGGCGAGTCGGTCGGCCATTACGAAGGCGATACGCTGGTCGTCGACACAATCGGCATCAGCGAAAAAGCGGTGATGGATGACTATCTGACGCCGCACACCGACAGACTGCACGTCGTGGAGCGGTATCGCATGACCAATAATGACAGGGACATGGAGGTTCAGCTGCATGTCGACGATCCGGGCGCGTTCACCGCGCCGTGGAATGCGGTTCAGCACTTCCACCGTCTCGAGCCGGGAATTTCGGAGAACACACTCGCGGTTCAGAATGATCCGACGACGGGGCGCAGCGTTGCCGGCCCGCTGCAGGAAGAGAGCTGTGCCGAGAACGCAAAACCGCTGTTCACCGATCAGGAGCTGCCCATCCCGCAGGCCAACACGCCGGATTTTTAACAGGAGCGAGAAGCGAGATTGTTGGCGTAACCAGAGGCCTGAGCCCCGGACCCGTGCTATGACAGTCTCTCGTTTCTCTTTTCTCGCTCCTCGCTACTCACATCAGCGTTGGAAGTCGTCTTTGGTGATGAAGGGGGAAATCGTCACCCACCAGCTATATTGCGCCGTCTCGGGATTGCCAGCCAATGGCGCGACGTGCCCGGATTTCATCGCAGCAGCGCGCGCATCCTGAAGCGCCTGCGCCGTGGCTCCTTCGGTCTCCCAGATCACCAGATATCTGGTGAAGGCGAGGCGAGGCGGCGGCGAAGTGGCGGGCGTGGGCGCGAGGCGGAAGCGCTGTGCCGCCATCCAACCAGGCAAACCGAGTACCTGATTTATCTCGTGTGAAAGCGCTGCCTCGAAATCGGCATCGCTGACGCCGGTCGTGGGTTCGACGAAGTCGAGCTGCACATAGCGATTGGGTCGCGGCGTCTTGTTGTCATCGGCAGACGGAATGAATGGCTTGCGGCCGTCGGGACGTGTGACGCGTGGGCCGACCACGCGATAGGTCGTGTTGACCGGACCGTCGGCGGCGTAATCAAATCCCGCAATGAGCCGGCTTTTACCGCCGGCGATGGCGGCGCGCGATTCGCTTTGGATTCGGCCGAGATCGTCGCCTTCCTGGTCCCAGATGATGAGATAGCCGCGCCGGTAAAGCGGCTTGGTCGTGCGCGGCATAACCTGCACGAGGCGGAAGCGCTGCGCGCCGGTCCAACCGGGAAGCTGGACCAGATCGCCCATATGCGTGTTCTGGTAGGCGTCGTTGAAATCGGACTCGCGGCCCGGTAGCGGATCGGACATCACGAGGTAAACGTAGCGGTCCTCGCCTCTGGGAGCCTCACGCGAGCCCGGCGCGCCGATCGACCATTGCGCCTGTGCGGTGGCCGAGAAGACCAACATCACGCACGCGACGATGCAGGCCGGTTTGAGAAGGCTGTTCATGCTCACCTCTGTTGGCGCGCCGCCACGCGCCTATCATAACAGTAGTGTTGTTCCCCTGCCGCCCCCGGTGGTAGTCAATCCATCGCCATGTCCATTGTCGGCCCCAAAATCACCATGCGTGTGTTCGCATTTGCGGTCAGTCTTGCCGCGCTCGCGATTCCTGCCGCCCCGGCCGAGCAACTCAAAGGGGCTTCGATTCCCGATCTCGCATCGGCGAATTTCGGCTGGCAGACCAATTACGAGGACTGGCAGGATCCGG
Organism: Alphaproteobacteria bacterium; assembly: GCA_028869355.1. Classification (GTDB taxonomy): domain Bacteria; phylum Pseudomonadota; class Alphaproteobacteria; order Micropepsales; family Micropepsaceae; genus CAIYRG01. The sequence continues at coordinate 3,367 of JAGWSK010000501.1, forward strand.
GACCGGGCTACGGCCATGGTCCGATGAGCAATGATCCGGCCTATCCCTTCATAAACAATTCGGTCGTCGATAACCCGGAAAACGAGGCGGTCAAAAGCCAGGATCCGAATTTCGCGATCAAGGCAGGCCAGCCGACGGTACGGATCGCCAACAGCAAGGACCCGATCCTGAAAACCTGGGCCGCGGCCCAGGTGCAGGCGACGAATGACGAAATCCTCAAAGGCAAGCGGCAGGTGCCGTTTCTCGCCCAATCGCGGTGCTGGCCCGGCGGCGTCCCGGGGCAACTGCTTTACCCCTTCGAGCCCATGTATTTCATCCAGACACCGAAAGAAGTCTGGATGATCTGGCAGCGCGATCACATGGTGCGCCATGTGTTTCTGGATGTGCCGCACTCGGCGAATGTGAAGCCGTCATGGTTCGGCGAATCCGTCGGCCATTACGAGAACGGCAATACGCTGGTGGTGGATACCATCGGCCTGTCCACACATCTCAGCTTCATCGACAATTTCCGCACGCCCCATTCCACCAAAGAACACGTCATCGAGCGGTTCACGCTCGGCGCCGATGGAATGCTGTCGGCCATCGCGCGCGTCGATGATCCGGATGCCTACAACGCGCCGATCACCATGCTGCGCACCTGGTTCAAGGTGAACAACCCTATGGCCGAGACGGTGTGCTCCGAGAACAACGGCGACATGTTCCACCAGAATCTCTATCCGATCCCGCAGGCCACAACGCCGGATTTCTAATCGACAGAATTCCAGCGTAGCGGCACCGCGCCGATGTTATTATTCGTGTGCCGCGCGGAGCTGCCGGCGGCCACGAAAGGAGATCGATCATGGAAGCGGTCATTTCCAGTCTTGTGTCGCGTTTCGAGAGGGGCTCATTAAACCGCCGTGACCTGGTTCAAAGCCTTGCGTTGTTAGCCGCCGGTGCGGGCGTGCCCAGTGTCGCCGCCGCACAAGCCGCTGTAGATTTCAAGAACGCCGGCATCGATCATGTCAGCATCCGCGTCGCGGATCTGGATCGTTCGATGAATTTCTATCAAAGGATGTTTGGTTTCACGGTGGTGAGCCAGGACCGGGCACAGCACATCATCCGGCTCGGCAATTCCAGTGTGCTTGTATCGCTCAATGACAGCAAACCTGCCGGAACCATCGATCATTTTTCGATCGGCGTGCCCCGCTTCGATGCGAAAACCGATGCCGGCTATTTTAGCCAGCGTGGCGCGATGCCGTTGCAGGGCGACTATGCGGGTTTCCACATCAAGGACCCGGACGGGGTCAACGTGCAGATTTCGAAAAGGTAATTTTGGTTCGCGACAAAGGGAGGAGCATCTCATGATGAAAAGCACATTGTTGGCCGGCGCGGCTTTGCTGGGTTTGTCCGGATTGATCTTTGCGGCGCAAAACTCGCATCCCGCGACGGCGGCACCGGCGGACAAGCCGTTCAAGATCACCCGCCTCTACACCGGGCCTGACGGTCAGACGCATGCGGAGCAAATCGACGTGAAGTTCGGTCCGCGCGGCGCGGATCCTTTCAAGCTGATGGCGGCGTCCGGCGCGGAAATTCGCCGTGCTGCGCCCGGGCGGGTGGCCGACTGGCACAGGGCGCCGCGGCGGCAATATGTCATCACCCTCAGCGGCCATGGCGAAGTCGAGCTCATCGACCACACAAAAATAGAGCTCGGTCCGGGCAGCATAGATCTCGCAGAGGACCTGACGGGCAAGGGGCATATCACCCGCGTCATTGGCAACGAGGAGCGCGTGACGCTCGCAATTCCGGTTTCGGATCAGTAGCGGCAAAGGTCACTACGCCGGTATTGTCCTGATTTGAC
>JAGWSK010000502.1 GCA_028869355.1 Alphaproteobacteria bacterium
GCCGGCAATGCCATACATGATCTGCAGCGCATCCGGCGTACCGGCTACGGACCGCCGCAACCATTCGCGCCATGCTTTCGCCTCCTCGTAATAGCCCGCGCCCATCAGCGCGGTCAGGGTGAGCGTCGCGTCGCGAATCCAGCAATAGCGGTAGTCCCAATTGCGCGGGCCACCAATCTGCTCCGGGAGGGAAGTTGTGGGCGCAGCAATGATTCCGCCAGTCCGGGAATCGGTCATGGTTTTCAGCGTCAACAATGAGCGAGTCACCGCTTCGCGGTGCCGGCCGCGGTAATGGCACCGCCCTGCCCAATCGCGCCAGAATTTCTCGGTATCGCGCGCAGCCGCTTCTGCACCGATCGGCGGTGGTACCGGCTCGTACGAGCGGCCATACGTCAGCACAAATGGAATCCGCTCGCCCTTCTTCACCGTGAATTCGGCAACCGTCGAAAGGTCCTGCCCCCTGAGAGGCACGGGTGTTCGTAGCGCCGCACGATGCGGGCCTCCGATCGCGCTGATTCCACTCCCGTCCTCGAGTTTTGTGACCCAAGGCACCGACGATCCGTAATCGAAGCGCAATGTCAGATGCATGCACACGGCAACTTCGCCCCGGCGCCCTTCGACAATCCGGATCACCGAGGATGGTGCGCCGTTCATCGGCATGAAATCGATCACGGCAAACCGGCCGGATGAGGTTTCGAATTCGGTCTCCAGCAGCATGGTCTCGCCGCGATAGCGGCGGCTGCTTTTGAATTCGTGCTCAACCGGACAGAGCGACCAGCGCCCGTGGTTCGAGTCGCCCAGCAGCGCGGCAAAACATGTGCTGCGGTCAAAACGCGGCCAGCACAACCAGTCGATCGAGCCGTTGCGTCCGACCAGGGCGGCGGTCGTGCAATCGCCGATCAATCCGTAATCTTCAATGCGCAACCTGCTTTCCTGCGTCGACATCCTATCCCCCAGTCGAAAATCCCGGATAGAGTGTCATTCGTCCGTCCACAAACAAAGTTGTGCCGACGACATAATCGGAATCATCCGATGCGAGCCACACGGCGACTCGCGCGATGTCTTCCGGCTCCCCGATGCGGCCATAGGGAACGAGAGTGAGCAGCGCTTTCAGCGCCTCTTCGGTATCCCAGGCTGGGCGGCCGAATTTGGCGCGGACTTGGCGGAAACGCGCAAGCCGCAGCCCGGTTCAAGCTGAAAGCGGTTCCTGCCGGATAGCTGCGGGTTTCTGATTTGCCGATTCAAACTGTCAGAACGTCAGAAGTGAGGAAAAGTGCGGTTTTTGGCGTGCGCAAGTGTCAGACGAAGTGTCAGAAATGCATCCTGCCCGATCGGCGCCTCCCGGCTCGATCTGGATATGTCCTCCATTTGGGGAGTTGCCGGAGACGCGCCTGACTGAACGGGCGCAACACTCGACTGTGGCCACAAACCTATCTGCATCTCTGCAGATGTCAAGTGCATGTTTTTGCGCTATTGGCAGTCTCAGCGCACCGAGGTTATCGGAGTCCGCGCGTGATATCGCGGCACAGAACATAAGAGCCCACGCCCGAATGACCGCGCCGAAGATTGACGCCTACAACCACTACATCCCGCCCCCTTACCTGGATCTGATCCGGGAACATTCGAAGGATGCGGGAATCGTCAAGCGCATGTCCAATATTCGCGTGCTGTGGGATATCGAAGCACGCCTCGAACTGCTGCAGCGCTGGCCCGAGGTGAAACAGATTCTCACGCTTGGGCTGCCGCATCCGGAAGGACTTGGTGCGCCGGAAATTTCGGTCCGCGCAGCACGCATCTGCAATGACGGGTTGGCCGAAGCCTGCCGGCGCTCGCCCGACAAATTTCCCGGCTTCATCGCGTCGCTGCCGATGAATGATATTCCGGCGGCGCTGGAAGAAATGGACCGCGCCATTGGTCGACTCGGCGCGCGCGGCATTCAGATCGGCACCAATATCCTTGGCCGGCCGCTGGATGACCCGGAATTCTTTCCGGTCCTCGAACGCGTTACGCGTCATCACGGTCTTGGCGTGTGGATGCACCCGGTGCGCCCACAAACATTTGCCGACTACCGCACCGAACAGAAATCCATGTACGAGATCTGGCAGGTGCTGGGTTGGCCCTATGAAACGAGTGCCGCCATGGCGCGGATCGTGTTTTCCGGTCTGCTGGACAGCCTGCCCGATCTACGCATCCTCACCCATCATTGCGGCGGGATGATTCCGTATTTTTCCGGGCGCGCCGAAACGCTGTGGGCGCAGCTCGGATCACGTACCGCCGATGCCGATTACGGCGCGGTGCTGAAGCGCATGACCAAGCCGCTGATGGATTATTTCCGTATGTTCTACGGCGATACCGTATTGGGAGGATCGGCATCGGCGCTGCGCTGCGGCCTGGATTTCTTCGGACCCGATCATGTGCTGTTCGCCAGCGATTGTCCGTTTGACCCGGAAGGCGGCGCGATGTTCATCCGCGAAGGGATCAATTCGATCGGCCAACTTCATCTGCCGCCGGAGATCGAAGACAAAATCTATCGCGCCAATGCCGCAGCACTGCTTCGCCCGGCGGTTGCGCGCGAATGACGATGCTTTTCGTCCGATGGTGTTCCTGTGCTAAAGTCCTGAACCAAATGCGGAGGGCAGCATGACAATCTCTGGCACACTGCAATGCGCGATTGCCGCGGCTGCCGTCGCGCTGATCGTCACCGGCGCCATGGCCGCTGAACCATCGGGGACGCCTCAGACACGCAGCGTGCCGCCGGTAAACAGCGGCGGCAATCCGTACCGCGTCATACGCGACTGGGCGCAACTGACGATCGAAAAGCGCCCCTGGGGCGGCTCGAACGGTGTCGCCATTGACCGCGATGGCAAAACTGTATGGGCGACCGACCGCTGTTCAGCCGGAACGTCTCCCGGCTGCGTCGGCACCAGCGCCAATCCGATTCATCATTTCGACGAAAACGGAAAAGAAATTCGCAGCTTCGGCGGCGGCATGTTCGTGTGGCCGCACGGAATCCATGTCGACCGCGATGACAATGTCTGGGTGACGGATTCGGGCATGCCAACTCCCGCGCTTCTGCAGAAATATCCGGGCGAGGAAAAGAAAGGCAGCGCGGTCTTCAAGTTCAGTCCGGATGGCAAACTGTTGCTGACGCTTGGCAAGCCCGGGATGCAAGGCGATCCGCCGGATGCGCTGACCGAACCGACGGTCGTGCTGACCGATCCGGCCACCGGCGATGTCTATGTCGCCGAAAGCCATAGCGATGTGAATGGTCCGAATCTCGTCGGGCGGATTTCGGTGTTCGACAAAAGCGGCAAATTTCTGCGCGTCATCGGCAAGACCGGATCGGGTCCCGGCGAATTCCGCACCCCGCACGGACTGGTCTGGGATTCACAGGGCCGGTTGATCGTCGCCGACCGGCACAATCACCGTATCCAGATTTTGACCAGGGCCGGCAGTTATGTCGGAGAATTGCACGAGTTCAGCCGCGCCAGCGGTATCGCGATCGACGCGAATGACACGATCTATGTTTCGGATTCGGAATCGGATGCGCGGGTCCATCCCGGCTGGATGCGCGGAATCCGCATTGGCAGCCTGCGCGACGGGCATGTGATGATGTTCATCCCGCCGCACAAAACCGAGACGCCAGATGGTGCGATGGGAGAAGGGATTGCGGTCGATCCGGCCGGCAATATCTACACCGCCGAGGCCAATATTCGCGGTGTGACGAAATATGTGAAGCAGTAGAGCGGGCTTGCAAGCGAGACTTGCGCGAATCGCTCGCGTTGGTTAGCGGGGGCCAATGCGCTCGCTTCGCTCGCTGTCCCCTCCCCGAAATCGCGTTCCGCGATTTCGACCCTCCCTCAGGGGGAGGGTTGAGATCCTGCGTAAACGCCTTTCGCGCTCGGCCGCGGATGACAACGAAATAAAAGCCGCGGCTGATCGAGGATCAGCCGCCATTTTCGTATCCAGCGATTGCCGGAGTTATTGCCCGGATGAGTCCTTGTCGACCATCTCGTTCAGCTTTGCCACCAGACCCGTCGGCCCGAACTTCTGGACTGTCGAGGAGAAGTCCGCACGCCGCAACGCAAGCTGGCTGATATTGCCGTTCAGGTAAACGTCGACGACCTTCCAGTGCCCGTCCACCGGGTGCATGCGGTAGTTGAATGCGACCGAGTTGCCATCCGAGCTCACCAGTTTGGACTCGACGATCTTGTCGTCGCTTCTGGGCTTCGCATCAGGCGAAACAACAAATTGCTCGCCGTTGAACTTCGAAAAGTTCTTGGCGTATTGGAACACCGTGACCCGTTCCATTGCATCCACCAGCGCCTTGCGCTGGTCGTCGGAGATGCCCGACCAGGACGGCCCGATCGAAAGGCGCGTGATTTCCGCAAGGTCGAATGCCGATTCGGTCGCCGGCTTCAATTCTTTTGCCCTGCCCTCAAGGCCAAGCTCCTTGCCCCGCTTCATGGTGTCGATAAGTGTGGCGTAGAAAGACTTGATCGCCTGCACTGCGGGATCGAGCGGCGAATCCGCGGCCGAAACCGGTGCTGCACCAAACGTGGCCGTCACCGCGATAGCAGAGGCCAGACTGATAAGAACTTTTCGCAAGTCTTACTCCCTGATTGCTCAAGTAAAACGCAGACCAACCAACACATCGCAGCACCTATTGTCAATCAGAGCACCCATCACGAACGGGTGGAGATTTGCAACGATGCCGCGCATTCTCGTGATTTTTTTAAGAGTCCCGTTGCAGAAGATATTGTGCAAGTTGCCTTAGACTAGAGGCGTTATCGCCATAGTTTTCCAGCGCCGCAGCAGCACTTTCGGCCAGCTTTCGGGCATGGTTCCGGGCGCCTTCGATTCCAAGAGCCGCGACCAGGGTTGCCTTTCCCTGCTCGGCATCCTTCCCGGTTTTTTTACCCGCGGCTTCGGTCGAACCCACGGTGTCCAGCAGATCATCGGTGATCTGGAACAACAGACCAATGTCCCGCGCATAGCTGCGCAACCGTTCGAAGTCGCCGCTTCCCGCGCCGCCAAGTATCGCGCCTGATTCGCAACAGAATTCAAACAGGGCCCCGGTCTTCATCCGCTGCAAGGTGACGATTTGACTGAAGTCAAGATGCCGCTGTCCGGCTTCCATATCGATCATCTGGCCACCGACCATTCCATCATGGCCCGCCGCTGTGGCCAGCCGGGCGATCAATTCGCAGCGAACTTCCGGGGATGGATGGGTCTCCGGGGATGACAGAATCGCGAATGCCAGCGTCTGCAGACCGTCTCCGGTCAGGACGGCTGTCGCTTCATCAAATGCCACATGTGTGGTCGGGCGGCCGCGCCGTAGCGCGTCATTGTCCATGCAGGGAAGATCATCATGCACCAGCGAATAGGTGTGCACGGCCTCGATTGCCGCGGCGACCCGCGCAGCGCGCACCCGGTCGACGTCAAACAAACGTGCGCAATTCAGCACGAGGAACGGTCTGAGGCGCTTGCCCCCGGCAAAAATCGCATAGCGCATCGCTTCCACGACTCGCCGGTGCAAGCCCTGCGGAAGCGGCAAGATTTGCCCGAGGACCTCATCTACCTGCGTTGCTGCCAGGGTCATATCCGCGCGAAGTCGCGCAAGCCGATGCTGCGCCGCGGAGGAGCGGCCCTGTTCGGCAAAGCTGGTATCGGGCAATTTCAACCCCTTTGTATCAACAGTTAAGTATTTACCATCTCATCGCTTTCAGGAACCGCCGGACATCCGAATTTTTCCGGGTGTCGCAAATTCGCTTCACCCTCCCGGAACTCGCCAGCGACCGCCATTTCCCTGCCAGACTAGAGGCTTGACGCAACGGAACTTTTGCCGCAAGCGATACCGCCAGTGCCGAAGTTTCAAGGGTGCGGGAAATTCTGCAATTGCATCACGGTATATTCTGGCGGAATGTCTGGAGCATGAGTCCGATATCCAAGCTGCGGGTGGCGACGTAGTAATGCGTGTTCTGCTTGCCCAGCCACGCGGTTTCTGCGCCGGCGTTGTCCGCGCCATCGATATTGTCGAGCGCGCGCTGGAGAAATTCGGCCAGCCCGTCTTCGTTCGCCACGAGATCGTCCACAATCAGCATGTCGTGCAATCGCTCAAGGAAAAGGGCGCGCGCTTCGTCGAGGGGCTCGACGAAATTCCCGATGGCGCCGTGACCGTCTTCAGCGCCCATGGTGTCGCCGAATCGGTGGTCGAGGAAGCCAAATCACGGGCATTGCCGGTGATCGATGCGACCTGTCCGCTGGTCTCCAAAGTCCATTCCCAGGCCAGGCACTATGTGGCGCAGGGCCGGACGCTGATCCTGATCGGCCATAAAGGTCACCCGGAAGTCGACGGGACCATGGGGCAGGTCCAGGCTCCAGTTTATCTGGTTTCATCCCGCGAGCAGGTTGAGCAGCTGCAAATCCCGGATGACACGCCGGTCGCCTATGTTACCCAGACCACGCTCAGCATCGACGACACGCGAAATATCATCGATGCGCTGATGGCGCGCTTTTCGGATATCGAAGGCCCGCATATCTCGGATATCTGCTACGCGACGCAAAACCGCCAATCTGCCGTGCGCCAACTCTGCAAGGTCGCCGACATCGTCCTCGTTGTCGGTTCCAAAAACAGCTCGAACTCGAATCGCCTGCGCGAGATCGGGGAAGAGGAAGGAATCCCGACCTATCTGATCGCCGACGCCAGTGCGCTCGATCCATCCTGGTTTCATGGAGTGGAGATCGTCGGACTGACGGCGGGCGCCTCGGCGCCGGAAGAACTGGTCCTTGATGTCATCGGGGCGTTGCGGGCTATCGATACCGATCTTCGGGTTTCCCAGATGGAGGGGCTTGAAGAACACGTCGAATTCCGGCTTCCTCCTGAACTGCGTGCCTGAATTGGAGTAATCATCGCGTGGGAATACCGGTCTCGCAGGCGATCCGCATTGGCGGATATATTGCCAAACAGCATTTGACGCGGCGCAAACGTTATCCTCTGGTCCTGATGCTGGAGCCGCTGTTTCGCTGCAATCTTGCCTGTGCCGGTTGCGGCAAGATCGATTATCCCGATGAAATCCTCAATCAGCGGCTGAGCATCGGCGAGTGCATGCAGGCGATCGACGAGTGTGGCGCGCCGGTGGTCTCGATTGCGGGCGGAGAACCGCTGCTGCATCGCGAATTGCCGGAAATCGTTCGCGGATTTCTCGATCGCCGCAAGATCGTCATCGTCTGCACCAATGCATTGTTGCTGCCGAAGAAGATCGATCAGTACCGCCCGCATCGCGATTTCAACTGGTCGATCCATCTCGATGGCGACCGTGAGATGCATGATCATTCGGTGTGTCAGGAAGGTGTATACGACCGCGCCGTCGAAGCGATCGCCCTGGCAAAATCCAAAGGCTTCCGGGTCAGCATCAATTGCACCCTGTTCAATACCGCCGATCCGCAGCGTGTGGCGAAATTCCTGGACGATGTGACGGCGCTGGGACTGGATGGCATTACCGTATCTCCCGGTTATGCCTATGAGCGTGCGCCCGACCAGGAACACTTTCTCAACCGCGAAAAGACCAAACAGCTTTTCCGGGGCATCCTGTCACGCGGCCGCGGCGGGAAGAAATGGCCGTTTACCCAATCGGCCATGTTCCTCGATTTCCTCGCCGGAAATCAGACTTACCACTGCACGCCCTGGGGTAATCCGACCCGCACTGTGTTTGGTTGGCAGCGTCCGTGCTATTTGCTCGGCGAAGGCTATGCCAAAACCTTCCGTGAGCTGATGGAAGAGACCGACTGGGACGGATATGGCGTCGGCAATTATGAAAAATGCGCCAATTGCATGGTGCATAGCGGTTTCGAAGCCAGCGCCGTCATCGACATGACCAAACGCCCGCTGAAAGCGGTGAAGGTCATGGCGCGCGGCGTGCGCACGGATGGACCGATGGCCCCCGACATCCCGCTCCACAACCAGCGGCCGGCGAAATACGTTTTTTCAAACCATGTCGAGCGCAGGCTGGCGGAAATCCGGTCCGCCGCCAAATCTGCCCAGGTTATTGAAAAACAAAGAGCATCATCCTAGGCCCTCGGCTTCTTCCCACAAAGCTTCCCGCAAAAACACCCAAACGTGCGGCCATGTTTGGGCGCCGCGGTGAGCGTTCAGCTAACGCGCAGGTCACCTTCGCCTTCAGCTCGAACCGGAAGTCCGGTCTGAACTTCGCCTGCGCGGAGCTATATGCGTGTTTAGAAATGTCATTTTTGTCCTGCATAGAAAACCTGCCAGGCGCCTGACGCCGCCGGCGGCAATAATGCAGGACATTGCCTTAACCCATTGATAACCAAAATCCGGCCCGCCGGGACTATCTGTACTATTGCCTGAAGGGGCAACGCGGTGAGCAAAGAAACCGAGTACCGGGGATACGCCGAAAGAACCCGCGTCATCGCCGGTCAGCTAAAAGACAACGAGCGCGCGAAGCTTCTCAAAATCGCAGAGGAGTGGGATGAGCTGGCAAGCGATTATGAGCGCCGCTCTACGCGAGCCAATTTCCGGATTCGGTTGCCGAAACCCAGGTTGCAATGGCGGCCTCGGCCGCTTCGCCTCGTCGTGACGATCCTTGCTGCGCTGACCAGCGGGCTGCTTTTGAGCGCTCGTTGGACGAAGCGTCTCCGTGCTTCAAAACCGCAAGAGCGGAACACCCCACTGTCGAAATCATGACTGCCGGGAAGCGGATTTCAGAATTCGTAACGAAGTCCGATGGTCACTACATGCACGTCCGCGGCCTCCGTCTTTGAGGGCGTCACAGTCAGTGACATGCCGCCAAAGGACAGGGTGGAATCCGTCCGAATCTGGCCCAGGTTCAGTAATCGATACGAGACATCCAGGGTCAAATGCGGGGACAAAGGATATCCAGCGCCGGCACCAACCGCCCAGGCAAAATTGGTGTGTGATTCACCTGCCAGCGTGAATGGGCCAACAGCGCCAGAATTACCTCTCGTTTCGCCAAGCTGGTTCCCGGCAATTCCTATCCCGGCATCGAGGTAAGGATGGATCGGCCCAAACAGGTTTATCGCCGGCAGGTCGATGTATGCATTGAGCAGCCCTGCGACCGAACTCAACTTTGCTGAACCGGTCGAAGGAATCGCCGCCGTGCTGTGGCCCGACACGGCGGCCGATCCAAAATAATCGACGCTCAGGTCAGCCCGAATGCCAGGCCCAATGCGGTAGCCGAACGCTCCGCCGACGACGAACGACCCGGCGATCGAGCTTGGAAAGAGCGCGCCGCATAAGTCGCAGTTGGCGGCACCGGGGTTGGTGTCTGCGAAGGTGATGTTCTGATGAAACGCTCCACCTGCTTCGATGCGAATGTAGGAGCCCTCAGGCGCGACGAATTGAGCCTGCGCCGGAGAAATCGCACACGTGATGAGTGGCACCAGAACGAGCCTGATGATGTTGATCAGGGCATGCCGGCGAGCTGCTATGACCGCTTGCATTCGCCCTCCGCCATTTTCTCGTACTTCTCCGCGGATTCCAGGAGCATCTTGCGATGACTCTCGCTCCTGGTTTTCGCCGCGAGTTCGCGAAATTCTTTTGCTCTCTCGCGGTGCTTTTCGGCTTTCCCGTTCGTCACCAATCCCCCGGATGTAAAGAAATGATGCCCGCTTCCGCGCCGGTTATAACCGCGACCTTTTACTTGTCCGTAAACGGATGATTAACCATTCGTTAAGCATACGCCATCAGGACGGCGTCACCATGGACATCCCGGCAGTCACAGGAGCAAGGGCGTGCGAAAGGCGATCCGTGCAACGGGCGCTCACCGGATTTTCCTGCTCACGTACTCGCCCGACCTCAACCCGATCGAGCATAATCCCGTCATGCTCCGGCGTTCAGGACGAGTCCGCGGTGCATTTAACTGATCTTAATTCAAGTCGTGTAAGCGGTGTCTGGATTATAATCGCGTGTGACCAGGTGACGGAGTATCGAAACTGCCTTCTCGAGATTTTGGCTCGCGCCAAATACGCGCGAACCGAAGAAGAGCGCGCGCGGCATTTCAGAAGCGCAGAAGAGTTGAGTGCACGGGCGCGAGACACCGAAAAGCGCGAGCTCGAAGGTGGTTTTTTGGCTCAGGACGGTTTGTGACGCGGACTATCGCTTACTCAAGTCCTGAGGAGAGCTTCCAGGCCGACCTGAAATGGCTTCCGTTTCGCTTTTCGCTGTCGTCGGCAAGCCGATCCCATGATGCCGCGACTTCAAGGAGTTGCGCACGGATATCGCCTTTCAGCGATGATGCGATTCTGCGGCATTGCTGCGCGAGTTCACGGTACTCAACGGAACGCATCAGGTTAGCCGCCCCTCGTGACCGGCTGAGGCTAAGGTTGCATTGTTATCGGGCGGTTAAGATTTCTAATCTGACAAGAATTGCGACAAAGTTTTGTCGGCGCTCAGGCCGTTACTTGGACCGCGCTGACGCGTTTGTCACGGCGCGCGGCGTCAACTCACGTCAGGGAAATGATTCGGGACTGCTTTTGGGCGGAAATCCGGTCCCGCAAGACTGCTTCCGAGCAGGCGCCGGCACCGGATTAAACCGGCGAAGGCGCTGCGCGATTCGCGGGCCAGGCGAATCAGCGCCGGAATCTGACCGGGCCGCCTGATCAGCGAGCCGACCACTTCTGCCAGATCGATTGTCCCGTTTTCCCGCAGCGCCACAATCGCAGCATCCGGCAGACCACTGACCGCCTGGTCCGCAACGCAGCGAAGGCAGGCGAACGGCAGGTTGTGGCGTTGTGCAATTTCCGCCCCGACACCGGATTCCATATCGGCCGCGAGCGCCCGTGTTTGGTCAAACAGAGCGGATTTTTCCGCAGCGTTCCGAAGAACGGAAGTGACGCCGGCAACGGGGGCTTGAATGGCATCGGGCAGTGCCTTTCGCATCCGGATGGCCCATCCGCCGTCTGCCGGAAAACGTTCATTCGGCGTCACGATTTCCGATGCAATGATGCAAGCACCGGGCGACACGTCCGGCGAAAGCCCGGCGCAAATTCCAAAGCTGATGATGCCACGAACGCGGTGGTCCAACGCGCCATTCAATTCGCGCCTGAGCACACCCGCCCGTCCGCCGCAGGCAACCGCGCGAACGCCCTCGCCCACGACAATGCGCGCTTCGCGCCGCAATCCGGTAATGGCGACAATCACACCCTAAAGTCCGTATCCAACACGGCCTGAGTTGCCGGATTTGAGATTGCGGTAGCGGGCCAGCGCCCAGAGCGGGAAAAACTTAGGATATCCGTGATAACGCAGGTAAAAAACGCGCGGGAATCCACCGCCGGTATAATGCATCTGCTCCCACGAACCATCGCTGGTCTGGCTACGGAGCAGCCAGTCTACGCCCCGCGTCACTGCGGCATCGTCGACACGTCCTGCCGCCATCAATCCAAGCAGGGCCCAGGCAGTTTGTGACGCTGTCGAAGGCGCGGGTTCGTATCCATGATAATCGAGCTTGTAGCTGTCGCAGCTTTCGCCCCAACCGCCGTCCGGATTCTGGATCGAAACCAGCCATGTGGAGGCGCGTGACATCATCGGATCGTCCGGCGCAAGACCGGCCGCGTTCAATCCTGCCAGCGCCGACCAGGTGCCATAGATGTAATTCACGCCCCAGCGGCCGAACCAGCTTCCATCCGGTTCCTGCTGCTCGCGCAAATACGCCACCGCCTTCGCGAGCGCATCCTGTCCGGAATCCGGAATTTGCGCCAACATGCCGACGCAACGGCCGGTGACATCGGCCGTAGGTGGATCGAGCAGCGCGCCATGATCCGCAAACGGAATATTGTTCAGGTAGTAATAGGTATTGTCGGCGTCGAAGGAAGCAAATCCGCCGTTCCAGCTCGACAGCCCGCGGATCCATTCGCAACCGCGTGGGATGGCATCCTCGCGGAACGATAGACCAAGATCACGTGCGGCCCGATCCAGCGCCATCACCACGACGGCCGTATCGTCGAGGTCCGGATAATGCGCATTGTTGTACTGGAATGCCCAACCGCCCGGCCGCACATTCGGCCGCGGCACTGCCCAGTCGCCGATGACGTCGAGTATCTGCAGCTTTTCCAGCCAGCGCAGCCCATGCTCAACGGCCGTCTTCGTCCCCGCCGCGCCGGACTCCAGCAGCGTATGACAAACCAGCGCTGTGTCCCACACCGGCGAAACACAGGGCTGGCAATAGGCCTCGCCGCTGCGCAAAACGAGCAGCTTTTCGATGGCGGTACGGGCAAGTCTCCGCTGCGGATGTTCGGGGCCGAAGCCCAGCACATCATACATCATGACACTGTTGGCGATCGCGGGATAAATCGCGCCGAGGCCGTCCTCGCCATTGATGCGTTCGTCGACAAACCTGACGCAGGCAGCAATCGCGCGATCGCGCAATCGCCTGGGCCATAGCGGCTCGGCCCGCTTAAGCACCCGGTCCAGAGCGCCGAAAAATGCCGCCCAATAGCGATTCTGGTGCGCCGCCCGCCCGGGTACTGCGGATTTTTCGCCGGTGAACAGCTCCGGAATATGTACATCCCGCGGATTGCGTGCGCGCGGCTTCCGCGCTTGCAGAACGAGCAACGGGACCAGCACCGTCCGTGCCCAATAGGACATTTTGCCGAGATGAACGGGGAACCAGCGCGGCAGCAGAATCAATTCCACCGGAACTGCGGGCGCCGCGTCCCAGGGCAGCTCGCCAAAAAGCGCGAGCAGATAGCGCGTGAAGACATTGGCCCGCAACGCTCCGCCTCGCTCCAGTATGGCGGCGCGGGCCCTCGCCATATGCGGTGCATCGGGTGAATCACCGATCATCTTGAGCGCGAAATAGGCCTTTACGCTGGCGCTGAGATCGAATGCTCCATCGAAATATAATGGCCAGCCGCCGTGCTCGCCCTGATGGCGCCGAAGATAGATACCGATCTTGCGTTCCAGTTCCGTATCGGCCGGCTCGCCGAGATAATGCACGAGCAGCACATATTCCGACGGAATGGTCGTATCGGCTTCGAGTTCGAAAACCCAGTGCCCGTCCGCCTTCTGCAAAGCGAGAAGCGATCTCGTCGCCGCCGCAATAACTCCGTCCAGAGGGTCGCTTCCGCTCGCCGGAGCAATTTTTTCAGCCGCCTCACTCATGCTGCATCTGAACTTTTTGAGATTCGCATTTGTCGTGGTGTCACGCCGGATGGACGCGCTGGGCGAGACGCGCCGCACGGCGGCCGGACCGGATTGCGCCTTCGATGGTTGCAGGCAAACCCGTCGCCGTCCAGTCGCCGGCCATGAACAGATTTTCCCATGCTGTTACGACACTCGGGCGTTTGTGGTCCTGCGCCGGCGTCGCGGCAAATGTCGCGCGCCGCTCCTTGATCACTTGCCAGGGTGGCAATTCCAGGCCCATGCCCAGAGCACGCGCGACATCGTGCCAGCAGTCTCGTGCGATCTCTTCGCGGTCGGTTTCGAGCAGCCGGTCCGCATTGCTGATGGTGACCGAAACGCGGTCCGGGAAACAGAATATCCATTCCGCGATTCCTCCGATTACACCGGTCATGACCGGTGCTTCGGGCGGCGGGGGCAAGGCGAAATGCGTGCTGACAATCGCGCGGTGATCATCCGGCGTCATCACACCCGGCACGAGAGCCTTCGCGTTCCACGCCGGGACCGCCACGATCACTGCATCATTTCGCGTGACCGGCAGCCTGCGATCGGCGAATTCGATCTCCGACACGCGCCAACCATCGAATGAGAGTCTGAGCGCGCGCCTCCCGAAATGGACATTTCCGCCATGCTTATGGATGTAGCGCAGTGCGGGATCGATAAAGGCAGCGGAAAGCGTTGGCGTAGCAATTCGGGGGCGGCACGCTTTTCCGCCGCGGCCCAAAGTCCCGAGGAGAATCGCGGTAATCAGATGCGGTGACGCCTGTTCGGGTTCCGTATTCAGAGTCGCCAGCAGCACCGGGCGCAGCATTCGCCGCCACAGGACATCATCTCGCTGACGCAGTTCGGCCGCCGTTTTCGCCCCCGAGCCGATCAGCGGCAGAAATGACAGATAATCCTTTGGATGGGTGCCGGGTACACGCCGGCTGGGGTCGAAAATCCACCATGGCAACAGGCCATCATTCGGCCGGACTGTCCAGCGCTTGGCGGATGGAATTTCATAAAAGGCAAACTCCGCGTCTTTTGGTCCGGTGAAGCTGTTCGCAGCACCAATCTGGTTGAGGTAAGCGAACGCCGAAAGATTCCCCGACAGGATGAGATGATTTCCATTGTCGATCATCATTCCGAGTTGGGGATCGGCATAAGACCGGCAGCGCCCGCCTGCCGTCGCCGCCCCTTCCATGAGTTCAACTTGTATCCCCTGGCCCACAAGCGACACAGCGGCGGAAAGACCTGCAAGTCCGGCGCCAATCACGTAGATCATGATCGCATCACCAGGAGAGGCCGTACCGCAGGGCGAGCAGAAGCAACGGCGCGCGGCCGACCCGGACGCGGCGCTGTGGTGCATCCCAGCCCGTCCGCTCCATTTTCCGGAGCAGCCGCCGGTACACCGCACTCATCAACCGGGGCGGCCGCAGCGAGCCGCGCGTTCCCGATCGCAGCACGAGGTCGGCTTCGTGATAGTGACGGTGCGCGATGAGAGCGAAGTTTCGGCAGGCAGCGTCGATCATGGAATGCGACAGCACGCGGTGCGGCTCCCGATCATGGATGCCCGCATCCTTCAATATTTCGCTCGGCAGATATAAGCGGCCGATTGCGGCGTCCTCGGACAGGTCACGCAGAATGTTGGTGAATTGCAACGCGCGTCCGAGATGATGCGCCAGGCGGAATCCCGGCTCCTCATCCATTCCGAAAATCTTGATGGAAAGCCGTCCGACAGCCGACGCAACGCAATCGCAATAATGGTCCAAAGTCGCAAAATCGGGCGCAAAACTTGCGCCGGTGGCATCCATCGCGACGCCCTCGATGACGGAAAGAAAATCTTCGTACCTCAAGCCATATTGGGCGACCACCCGCGCCAGCGATGCAGGCGACGGCGCCCCGGAATAGATTCCGTCGATCGTGTTGCGCCAACCATCGAGCTGGCGCAGCCGCTCGGAGGGACCGGCGTCACCTTCGTCAGCGATATCGTCGATGGCACGATTGAATGCATAGATCGAAAACATTGCCTCCCGGCGATCCTTCGGCATCAGCCGCATCGCCAGATAAAATGAGCTGCGGGAGACTTTTGTCCTGGCGCTCTCCCAGTCGCTGTGGAGCGCAGTCACTATCGGCCTCGTGTCGCAAGAGCGCGCTTGACGCGCGAGCTCCGGGGAAGCAGATGCTGCACCACCGCGGGGAGCCCGAGTGTGATCACTTCCGCGCGGCCATGATGCACCCGCTCCGACAACGGGTCATGCGTCATCAGGCGCCGATTGAGATCGATGGCCAGCCGGTGAATGACGGCAACTTCGAGCGCAAGGCGCCGATCGTTTATCACATCCGCAAATGCCGCGGCGTCATCGAGTAAAGCCTGATTGCGAACGGCCAGTGCGCAGAAGGCGCTGCGCAAGGCGGGCGAAGCCGGGCTTTGCGCCAAAGCATCCGGCGTCAACCCAGCCGCAGCGAATGCGTCCAATGGAATGTAAACGCGATTGAGGTTCCGGTAATCCGCGCCGCAGTCCTGAATGTGGTTGATGATCTGCAAGCCTGCGCAAAGCGCATCATTCACCGGCCAGATGGCACGCGATTCGCCGTGCACATCGAGCACGAATCGGCCGACCGGCATCGCCGACACCGAACAGTAATCGACGAGATCGTCCCAGTCCCGGTACCGCAGTTTCGTCACATCGCGCCGGAATGCTTCCAGCAGATCCAGCGCATGCTGCGGCGACAGACCCCGTTCCAACAGCATTGCGCGCAATTTCACGCCGGATGGGACGCTGTCGCTCCCGCCCAACAATGTCCGGCTCATTTCATTCAGCAGGCGTAACTTCAGTTCTGCATCTGCCTCTGCATTGTCGGCGATATCATCTGCTTCGCGGACGAAGCGGTAAAAGGCGAGGATGATGCCGCGATACCGCGGCGCAATCAGCAGCGATGCGACCGGAAAATTCTCGTCGCGGTGCGTCTTTCCCGAACTGAGGGCTGCATGAGGCGTGCCTTCAGCCGTGGCGCCGATCGCCTGAGCGCGGCCTTTCCACATTCCGCCGCGTCCGCGCAGGTGCTGAATTGCCGAATCCACGGTGAATGCGGCATAGCATCCGGCGATTGCCGGCAAAGCGAGACCAGAAACCGAAGTTCGGCCGTAAAACCGGGATATCGGCCAAAAAGCCACGACCATGCACACCCATGCGAGGGCCGCGATCAACCGTGTGGCGCCATTTCCAAAAATGGCGAGCAGGGGCGGACCCCCGTAAATCACCCCCAGCCCCAAAATGGTTACCACGAGCAGCGCCCAGGAGTAATGCAATTGTGCGAAGGCAGAGCGCGCGACCATGCCGCGGATTTCGCCAAAAGCAGCATAGGGGCGAACGCTGATCGCCCGACGCGTCAGTCCCAGCCAGATTGGCCCCTGCCGCTTCAGATGCCGCGCCAGGGCGCAATCATCAATGATCTCGCCTTTGATGGCCTCGATGCCTCCGGCGGAGACCAGCGCGTCGCGCCGCACCAGCATGCAACCACCCGCAGCGGCAGCCGTCCGGCTTTTGCCGCGGTTGACCCATGAAAACGGGAACAGCATGGAAAAAAAGAAGACGAAAGCCGGAATCAGAAGGCGCTCGGCAAAGCTGTCGCAGGATAGCTTTGCCATGAGCGAAACCAGCACCAGACCACCGCTCTCGGCGCGCCCGACCAGCTGCGCGAGATTGCCGGTTGAATGAACAATGTCGGCGTCGGTCAGCCACAGGAATTCGGGTTTGCCCGCTTCGGCCGCCGCAATCCCCTGGCTCAATGCCCAGAGCTTGCCGGTCCAGCCCGGTGGGCGCGAACTTCCTGAAATCAGCGTGAGGCGGCTTGATCCAAAGTTTCGCACGCGGCCGGCTGTATCATCCGTACTCTGATCATCGACGACGATGATGCGGAACTCGCCTGGATATACCTGGGCATCAAGACTTTGCACTGCGCGTTCGATGCCGTCTTCCTCGTTCCGTGCCGGAACCACCGCGACGACCGACGGCCAGACAGTTTTGCCATCAGTAGAGAAGGAAGCCGTGTCACGCTCGCGAAACAGCCAGAAATGCCCGCGAAAAGCGAGCAGGTACAGCCAGGCCGCGAGCGACAGTGCGGCGATGAACATCGCAGCGTTCAATGCAGATATCCCGCATCGCGAAACCAGGCGATCGCATCGCGAACTCCACGCTCATAGGATCTTGCGCGATAACCCAATTCGCGTTCCGCTTTGGCCGATGAGAAATACATATGGTATTTCGACATGCGCAGGCCATCCAGAGTCAGAAATGGCGTTCTGCCGGTGACGCGGGCGGCAAGTTCGGCCGCCACGGCCAGGGGATAAATCGGCGCACGCGGAAGCTGGAACCGTGGAGGACGCCGGCCGGCCGCATTGGCGATGCTCGCGAGCATGCAGCCGAGTGTCACATCCTGGCCACCCAGTATGTAGTGGGCGCCGGGTTTGCCACGTTCGAGTGCGAGCAAATGCCCGGCCGCAACATCATCCACATGCACAAGATTGAGTCCGGTATCGACATAGGCCGGCATCTTTCCCCTTGCCGCATTGACGATGATCTGACCGGTTGGTGTCGGCTTGATATCGCGTGGCCCTATGGGCGTGGAGGGACTGACGATAACCGCGGGCAGGCCGTCGCGCGCGACCAGGGATTCGACCAGCGCATGTGCGGCGATCTTGCTCTTTTTGTAAGCGCCGATAGCTTCGTTCTCCGGCATGCGCGACATTTCATCCGCTGCGCGCCCCGGTACGGGCCGGAGCACAGCGACGCTGCTGGTGTACACCACACGCTCGACCCTGGCCTGCAGGGCAAGCTTCATCACTGCGCGCGTGCCTTCCACATTGTGACGGACGATTTCCGAAGGGTCAGGCGCCCAAAGCCTGTAATCCGCGGCGACATGAAACACGAAACGCACGCCGTGCATCGCGGATGACAGAGACGCGCCGTCCATCATGTCGCCCTCTGCGATCTCGCAATCGAGGCCCGCGAGATTGCCGGTAGCACTGCCCCGGCGCACCAGCGCCCGTACAGCAAAGCCACGTGCGATCAACGCGCGGACGACGGCCGACCCGACAAAGCCGGTTCCACCGGTGACGAACACCCGATCGGCACTCACGCTACTTCCTGACTTTGACTGCGAGCGGCAGCGACGGCACGATGTCCCTCCAGCGCCTGCCAAAACAACAATACCGGTATTCCAATGGCAATATCCCGC
>JAGWSK010000503.1 GCA_028869355.1 Alphaproteobacteria bacterium
ATTTTCGCGTTCCACGGCTATCCATCAATGATTCACAAGCTGACCTACAATCGACGCAATCACGACAATTTCCATGTCCGCGGTTATCGCGAGGAAGGCACCACGACCACACCGTTTGACATGGTGGTTCTCAACAATCTCGACCGGTACCAGCTCAGCCTGGATGCGATCCGCCGCATTCCGCGATTGTCGCATCTGGTTGAGGATGCAACCCAGCGCTACTGGACACAGATGCAACGCCACAAGCTCTACATCAGCGAGCACGGCGCGGACCTGCCGGAAATCTGCAATTGGCGCTGGGCCACCTGACAATCGTTTTCCTCCCCTGCTTGCGGGTGGAGTGCGACCAGAAATCGCCGGAGGCGATTTCCGCCCGACAGTGGCATTGCGAAGCCCGTAGGGCGAAGCTGAGACGGAGGGGGACGAGTCACCTTTCAATAGGAGAACGGTAGGCCTTGCGCGTCCTTGCCCTGAACAGCGGTTCGTCGTCGCTGAAATTCGGCGTCTATGACGTCACCGGTGGTGCCGTGACTGCCGTCGTTTCCGGCGAGGCGGAGTGGTCCGGCGCTACCGGCACAATCCGCGCAAACGACAGCGCCGGGAATCCGGTCGCTTGGCCGCAAGATAAAGTCGCGACGCAGGATGAGGCTGTCGCCGCGATTTCGGCACTGCTGGATCAGGCCAATCTCTTTGTGCAGGCGGTCGGCCATCGCGTCGTGCATGGCGGTCCGGATTGCCGCCGCCACTGTGTCATCGACGATTCGGTAATGGCGCAGCTGCAATCTGCTGCCGAATTCGCGCCGCTGCATGTTCCGCCGGCGCTGTCCATTATCCGCTACGCGCAAGCACACTTCCACGGCCTACCGCAGGTCGCCTGCCTGGATACCGCGTTTCATTCTGGAATGCCGGAGGTGGCGCGCATTTTTGCCCTGCCGCGTGAGTTGCGCGCCGAAGGTGTGGAGCGATTTGGCTTTCATGGGCTGTCCTGCGAGTCAATCCTGCGGCAACTCGCGCAAACACCCGAACGTCTGGTCATTGCGCATCTTGGCAATGGCGCCAGCATCACGGCCGTGCGCAATGCTCGCTCAATCGACACCAGCATGGGACTGACGCCCACCGGCGGGGTCATCATGGGCACCCGCTGCGGCGATCTTGATCCCGGCGTCCTGATTTACCTGATGCGCAAACACGGATTGGATGCCGAACAGCTTGAACAACTGGTGGACCATCGCTCCGGATTGCTCGGCATTTCCGGTGACAGCAGCGACATGAGGGAACTGCATCGGTCCGCCCCGGCGTCCTCCGGCGCACAGCTTGCCATCGCGATGTTCTGTTATTCCGTGCGCAAAGCCATCGCTGCAATGGCCGCCGCACTGGGCGGAATTGATGTTCTGGTGTTCACCGGCGGCATCGGCGAGCATGACAGTGCGATTCGCGCGTCAATCTGCGAAGCATTGGCGTTTTTGAATATTGGAAGAACCCTGACGCTGCCCTCGCTGGAGGACGAGCAGATCGCGCTGCACACCGCGCGGCTGACGTCCTCGTCGACGACATAATGGTTCTACGATCTTCTCCTTCCCCCCGCGAGCACACAGCGCGACGCGCGGGGGATTGAGGACGTGAAGAAATCCCCGAAGGCGATTTTAGCCCGAACGGCCGCAGTAACGCCGCAGGCGTTACGAATGGCGGCCGGAAGGCGGCTACAATTCTTTGTGAGTCACATATTTCCCAGCGAGAACATGAATCCAAACAGCACGCTGAAGAGCACCAGTCCCCACACAGTGAACCACAGCGTATCGCGCCATCTCCAGGGTTCAGGAATCGCCGCCATTTTGTGAAGCTCAACCGGTCTGTTTGTCATGGACACCTCCACCAATTCAGTTTCAGGTGAAGTGTGATCGCACCCACAAATGCCGCATTGACCTAAATCAGGGATTCGCCTCGCCCCTTGAGGGTCGAAGCCGTCGCGGAACGGCGGAGCCGTTCCGCAGGCGGAGCGGACGCAGCGCCCGCGCGTGCGCTTATGCACGCGCGCATTGGCGCTGCTCGGTGAGGGGAGCGCTTTGAGTAGCACACCGCCCTGAATCAACGCTCCGCACCATCCGCCTTCAGCGATGCCAGATACGCGATCACGTTGTCGGTTTCATCCCGGCTCAACATGATGTTTGGCATCTCTTTATGTGCGCTCCTGAGCCAGACGCGGATTGCAATTGGTGTCATGCCCGGCATATGCGCGATGGTGTCGAATGTAGGCGCATGCCCATTGGGCGAACGTATTGCGCCCGGCGCGACAGCATGACATTCCGCACAAACGCTTTGCGCCAATTCCTGGCCCTGCATCACGTCCCCGGCTTCCTGCGAGAATGCGGGCGCGCAACTCATAACGGCAATCGCTAAAACGATGGTGCGTCGGAGCATTTCGAAGTTTCCTCCAATGGCCGGTTACCCGGCACGGACTGCCTTCAACCCGGTTGTGCTTGATTCATTCTGATCTGCAACAGCAGCTTTTCGCCGTTCCGGATCACCTCGAGATTCAATCTTTCAACCGCTTTCCCGGCTTCGGTCACAAATTGATCGAGCGCAATCACACGCCGACTGTTGACCGAGGTGAGGATATCGCCCTCGCGCAATCCCGAGGCCCACGCGTTACTGCCGCTCCGCACAGTTGCAACCTGCACACCCTTGGGATCGGCGCCGAAAGCCGTGTTGGTGAACACCGCACCATCGAGCAATTCGGTGATCTCAATGCCGTCTATCGCCCTCCAGGCCGGCTCATCGATGACGGCGCGGACTGAAATTCTGCGGCTTCCCCTCAACACGGTCAGTTCGACCGCATCGCCAACCCGAAGGAGGGCCAGGCGGTTCCGCAGATCCGGCACGTCCTGAACCGGCGTGCCGCCAATTGCGGTGACGACATCGCCAGGTTTCACTCCGGCACGTTCCGCAGCCGAATGCTCATCGACCTTCGTGACAACGACACCCGTGCTTCCGGCCGGCACGTGCGCTTTCTTTGCTGCATCCGGTGTCAATGCGGACATGGCAAAGCCGAGTTCACCGCGCTCGACGGAGCCATATTTCTCCAGCTGCACAGAAATCGCGCGAACCATATTGACCGGAATCGCAAAACCAATTCCGGCATTGCCGCCCATGACATCGACAATCGCGGTATTGATGCCGACGAGTTCGCCGCGCAAATTCACCAGAGCCCCACCCGAATTGCCCGGATTGATCGAGGCATCGGTCTGGATGAAATCCTCGTATCCCTCGAGACCCATATGGTTTCGGTTCAACCCACTGACGATTCCGGAAGTCACGGTCTGACCGATGCCAAACGGGTTGCCGATCGCGAGTACGAAATCGCCGACATTCAGCGCATCTGAATCGCCGAGCGGAATACCGGACAGATTGGCCGCGCTGATCTGGATCAGCGCAACATCGGTATCCGGATCGGCGCCTGCCAGTTTGGCCCTGAAATGGCGTCCGTCCACCAGATCGACATTGATCTCTTCCGCATCCTTGATCACATGATAATTCGTCACGATGTAGCCGTTCACCGCATTGATGATGACTCCCGAGCCTGCCGCGAATGTGCGGTATTGCGGCGCCACCGGCAGATGAAGCAAGTCGCGCATCAGCGGATCATCCATGACATCGCCAGGGCTCGTGGACTTGCCATCCGCCGCCTCAGCCCTCACCGTGATGCTGACCACGCTCGCCGCCACAGCTTTGATCACCGGTGCAAGCGTCGGCAAGCCCTGCATCTGCGCGAACGCCGAGACCGGAATTCCGGGAAATGCAGGTGGCGGCGACGCCAGTAATCCCGCCGCCAGCACAACACCGGCCAATCCAACTGCACGCTTCATGAAATCCGCCCCCCTGAGGAATGAGAATCCATTGCCCGCGATGCGATGGCGCAATCGATGGCGTTCAGCAGCACATCTTCCGGCACGGGTTTGTCGAAGAGTGCAAACGCGCCGTTCTGCAATGCGCGCTGTTTCAGCGCCGGATCGCTGCGCCCGGTGATGACAATCGCCGGCAGTTCCGATCCTTCGGCCCGCATCTGCACCAGCACGGAAATGCCATCGAGCTGCGGCATATGCAGGTCAAGGAGCAGGCAATCGCCGTCACCCTTGCGCCGCGCGATCAGGAAATCGCTGCCCGAGCTGAAATCCCGTACGGTGAAATTGTACGATTCCAGAAGCGCACGCAGCGAGTCGCGCACGTCATCATCATCGTCCACGATGTAAACCGTATGATGTTGCTGGCGCATTTGCGACCTCCTGGGAAAACACTCCCCATCCGGCTGCAAGCTAGATGAAGGCGGGCCGCTGCAAAATAAGGAGTAATCCCTATCTGCGGGCTGCATAAATCCGCGGCGTCTTTTGATTGCGATCAATGCCGGAAACTTCATTCCGTCTCATGCAAGGCCGTGGACCAAAGGAGATCTTTGCCGTGGCTGGTAAAATCGAAAATCTGAACTCTCCCGGGGTGAAGGGTTCGCGGCACGACGAACACGGCCGCAACGCTGAGGAATATTCCGTGCCGGATGACGAACTTGAGAGACGCGCGGCGCATGTCCTCATCTGGAACGCTTTGGTTCCTTCCAACGCCATCGGAGTGACCGCCGACAGAGGCAGGGTGACGCTGACGGGAGCCGTTGAATGGGACTATCAGCGCAATGCTGCCGAAGCTGCGGTCCGGCCGATGTGCGGCGTCGTCGCGCTGACCAACAATATTGCCATCCGGAGAAACGACCCTCCCGCGAAGTAAGTAGTTTCCCTTAAGGAGAATTCCTGAATGTTCCGCCGCCCTGCGCTCATGCAGTCTGCACGCGTCGTAACGAACCGCAGGAAACTCCAATGTCGCTGGTCGAAGCCCACACAACTTCCACTTCCTCCCGCCACTGGCCAACGCCGGCCACCACGCCTGCATCCGACAAGAATGCAGCGGATGATCTGGCAGTGCTTCGGCGCAGCGGCTCGAAACTCCGCTTTTCGCGCGGCGAAACGATCTTCAACGAGGGTGACCAGGCCGATTACGCCTACAGCGTTGTCAGCGGCGCCGTGCGCCTGTGCAAGCATACCGCCGATGGCCGTCGGCAGATCGCGCAATTTCTTCTTCCCGGCGATTTCTTCAGCTTCATGGCCATGGGTGAACACAGCTTCACCGCGGAAGCGGCCGGCGACACTGTCGTCATCTGTTACCCCCGGCGGCAAATCGAAAGAATGACCGAGGATCGGCCCTGTTTGCGCCGGTTTTTTGGTTCTTTGCTCGCACGGCGCGTCAAGGAAGTGCAGAACCATCTTGTGACGCTGGGCCGGCAAACCGCCAGAGAAAAAGTCGCCTCCTTCCTCGTGATGCTGATCGAACGCGCCTGTGCGGAAGATGAATCGCGCATCGATCTGCCGATGAGCCGTCAGGATATTGCCGATTTTCTTGGCCTGACCATCGAGACCGTCTGCCGGATGCTGACCTCGATGAAGCGCAACCGCTTGATCGATCTGCCGAACACCCATGAACTGATGATACGCGATAGCGACCGCCTCCATGCGCTCGCAGAAGGAGACGATTAATGACGAGCAATCTGAAACGCGTCCGGCTTGAACTTGCACGCACCACCGAATATCCCGAGGGAAATTCCGGGCATGGCTACGAGTTCATCGCGCCAATCAACAATAACGGCCACATCGATTCGGACGATTGGAAAAAATTCAGGCAGCATTGCCGCGTGACACGGTTTGCGGGCGACGAAACCCAGACCGGAATGCTTCGTCATGTCGGCAGGGGCTGGCGGTTCGATTATAATGACACGACCAGAGATGACGACGAGCCGTTCTTCAAACTCGACCGCCACACGTTGATGCCAGGTGCCTATGTCTCGATCACCGAACATGACGGCATCCAACGTCCATTCAAGATCGTCTCCGTCACTCCGGCCTGAGCGCCTTGTGCCTCCGGCGGGACGCCTGGGCTGATCTGGCCGGCAAACCGCGATCCGATAAATCGGAAGAAAGAGAAACAGCTATGTCGCGCAATCAACTTCTGCCGTGGTACATCGGTCTGATTATCATCATCATCGCAGATGGCTACTTGCTGGCATTCAGGACAGACGAAGGCGCAGCCGAGTTCGCGCAGCAAACTGCCATGGTCGTTATTCCGGCTGTGGCATTCGCGCTCATGTATCTCGTTTTCAAGAGCCAGAAGTAGTCGGCGCAATTGACCCACGATCGGTCGCGACAGCATGACAGTTCGCGCCGAATCAATGATGCCGGTAAACGGAAATGGGCCACTTGCGCCTGTGAACGATCGCCCCCCATCTGACGAGCGTTCACTTGGGCTGACGGAAACAGAAGCCGCAACGCGGCTTGCGCGCGAGGGCTTCAATGAGTTCCCGCGACCGGAAAGCCGGGACATCCTGAGCATTGTCGCCGAAGTGTTGCGCGAACCAATGCTCGCGCTGCTCATACTCGGCGGCGTAATCTATCTGCTGCTGGGCGATATCCGGGAAGCACTGATCCTCCTGGTATTTGGGACGCTTTCCGTCGTCATAACAGTCGTTCAGGAAAGCCGGACCGAACGCGTGCTCGAAGCGCTGCGGGACCTCACCAGCCCGCGCGCTCTGGTGATCCGCAATGGCGAGCGGAAACGCATTGCCGGCCGAGAAGTGGTGCCCGGCGACCTGATTGTGCTCTCCGAAGGTGACCGCATTCCGGCCGATGCGGTTCTGCTGGAATGCAACGAATTGCAGGCCGATGAATCCCTGCTGACCGGGGAGTCGGCGCCTGTGCGTAAAGTCGTTCGGGCCTCACAGTCCGTGAAAGCTGACGCGCGCCCCGGCGGTGATGATCTGCCCTGGGTTTTTTCCGGCGCATTGATTGTGAGCGGAGGCGGCATCGCGGAAGTCACCGCCACGGGACTGAACAGCGAAATCGGCAAAATCGGGCAATCGCTTTCCACCCTTTCGACCGAACCCCCGCGGCTGCGATCGGAGACGCGACGGATCGTCCGGCTCTTCGCAGTATCTGGCGGTGCGGTCAGCCTTGTCGTTGTGCTGCTGTTCGGAATTTTTCGTGGCGGCTGGCTGGCTGCGGTGCTCGCCGGCATCGCGGTCGGCATGTCCTTGTTGCCGGAAGAATTTCCCGTCGTCCTGACGGTATTCATGGCGATGGGCGCCTGGAGGATTTCACGCGCCCGCGTTTTGACCCGGCGCTCCGCGGCAATCGAAACGCTCGGCGCGGCCACCGTCCTCTGCACCGACAAAACGGGCACGCTCACCGTGAATCGCATGTCGGTCGCGGAATTGCGATTGAACGATGGCGCTGCTCTTGCAATGGCACAACGGAGCGAATGGCCGCTGCCCGGCAGATTTGCCGAACTGATCCGGCACGCGATTCTCGCCAGCGCCCCCAATCCTTTCGATCCGATGGAAAAAGCGTTTCGCGACCTGGCCGCGCGGCAGGATGGAAGCGGACTTGCGCCGCCACGGGATTGGGCGCTGATCCGAACCTATGGTCTTCGCTCGAACTTGTTGGCCATCACCCAGATCTGGCGCCACGGCAATGAACCGGCGCTGCTTGTGGCCGCGAAAGGCGCGCCGGAAGCGATTGCGAGACTCTGCCGGCTGACGCCCGAACGGCTCTCCGCGCTGAAAGCGCAGACCGACGAAATGGCGCAGAATGGGTTACGCGTGCTTGGCATTGCCTGCGCGCAGATTCCCGACCGCGCTCTGCCGGACAACCCGGAAGCGTTTCCGTTCCGCTTTCTTGGTCTGGCCGGGCTGGCCGATCCTTTGCGCGAGACTGTGCCTGACGCCATCCGCGAATGCCGCTCGGCTGGAATAAGGGTCGTGATGATTACCGGCGATTATCCCGCGACGGCCGGTGCGATTGGCCGCACAGCCGGCCTCGATACAGGTCAGATCATCACCGGCGAAGATCTCGCCCACATGCCGGATTCGGAGCTCGCCGAACAGGTTCGAAACGCCGCCGTCTTCGCACGCATTCTGCCCGAACAAAAGCTGCGCATCGTGAATGCGCTCAAAGCCAATGGCGAGGTTGTCGCGATGACGGGTGATGGAGTCAATGACGCGCCATCGCTGAAATCGGCCAATATCGGCATCGCAATGGGACGCCGCGGAACAGACGTCGCGCGCGAGGCGGCATCTATCGTGCTGCTGGACGACGATTTTGGTTCCATCGTCAAGGCCATCGGTCTGGGCCGGAGAATTTACGACAATCTGCGCAAGGCTATGGCCTTCATCTTTGCTGTGCATGTTCCCATCGCGGGGCTGGCACTTGTCCCACTGATTTCCGGCCTCCCCATCATATTCGGCCCGATCCATATCGCTTTCCTGGAGATGATTATCGATCCGGTTTGCTCGCTGGTGTTCGAAGCCGAAACCGCCGAGCCGGACATCATGGCGCGCCCGCCGCGCTCGCCCCACCAGCCGTTGTTCTCGGCCGGATTTGCCACGTGGAGCGTAGTACAGGGCGTCGCCGCATTGGCACTTCCGCTTGCAGTCTATCTGCTGGCTTTTCGCAGCGGCATGCCGGAGAACGAAATCCGAGCGATCACATTCTTTGCGCTGGTCACCGCGATTGTCGCGTTGATTTTTGTCAACCGCTCTTTCAGCGCGTCTCTGATCGCCGCGTTTCGCCGGCCCAATCCGGCGCTCATGGTGGTTCTGTTCTTCGTGGCCGGAATTCTGGCCCTGTCACTGGCGTGGCCCGTTGTCCGGGACCTGTTTCATTTCGGGCCACTGCACGCTGACGATCTGGGTTTTGCCCTTGTTGCCGGATTTGCCGTACTGGTTTTGCTGGAAATCGTGAAACAGCTCTGGCGCGCCATCCCGGGACGCGATGGTGCAGCCGCCGTGCCGCAGCAATGATCCTCACCGTCCGAAATTGATCCTGCTCAATGACGCCGCGGAACGCCTTTGCGAACTTGCGCCGGTTACCCTGGAAAGATGATATCGACATGACTTCGGACGTAGGATTTGCATTACTGATCGCCATACTGACAACCGCCCTGCTGCTGCTCTTTGCCGCGCACAAATATCTCGCGTTTTGACGCTGAAAGCTTCAGGCCATGTTTCAAACCGTATTGGCGCATTTGATCGGCACGAATTCCGACGAATCGGTGCTTGCACTGGGTCTTCATCTGGCCAATGCGCAGGCTGGGCATATAGAATGTCTTCGGGTGACCCCGGATCTCGATTCAGTTGCGACCCAAATCGACCAGCTCGGTATGGCTGGCTGGATCACGCTCTCTGACAGACTCGCACAGCTTAAGCGGGAAACCGGCGAACGCACGAAATCGGCAAAGGCCAATTTCGAGTCTTTCCGTCGAGACGCAAAACTCGATATTTCATCCGAACCACACAGCTCACGTTCACTCAGCACAAACTACCGTGAAGACACGGGGGAAGAAGTGGACCGCATTTTGTGGTTGTCGCGCTACTACGATGCCGTCGTGCTCGCCGGCGGCTTCAATGCCACGGAAGCATTATCGGGAGCCGCGCTGGGCACGATTATTATGGGCAGTGGGCGTCCGGTGCTTCTTGCGCCCAATGCCCGAACCGCTCGTCCGTTCGACACAATAGCGATCGCCTGGAAGGATACGGCGGAAGCTGCGCGATCACTCACCGCCGCGATGCCATTACTTGAGCAGGCGAAACAAATCGAACTTATCTGTGCCGAGGAAGGCGAGGCAAAGCGGCACGAGCGCGTCGCATCCTATGAGAATATCCTTCGCTACCTCCGCTGGCACGGCTTTAACGCAAAGGGTCATTTTGTGACCGTTGGCGCTGGAACCGCCGCGGAGGCGGTTCTGGATCGCGCGCAGAATACCGGCGCTGATCTGCTGGTTACGGGCGCCTATGGTCATAGCCGGCAACGCGAATACATTTTCGGCGGATTTACCGAACATCTCCTGAAGGGTGCCGGGCTTCCTGTAATGTTATTTCACTAGTCGCGCCGGCTAAGAAGCGCGCCAGCGCAAATACGGCTGCCGTGAAAGCCGCCGCGGAATTGGCGGCTCCATATGGAAAGAATTATTTCCTCGCCACAACGAAACACGAAAAGCCGGTATGGCGGTCGAATGCGAATTCGGAAACCAGCGAGTTGTTCTGGGTGACGATAGTTGCGGTGATGCTATTTGCGTCACGTTCCTTGATATCGCCGGCCTTGACGTTCGGATTGCCACTCCAGGCGATGCGGCTCTCGATGTAATCCTTTACATCCTCCGCAGAGAGATTCAGCGCGCCAGCGTTGCGGCGAAATCCGAAATTGGGAACCGAGCCGTCCGGGTTGCAGGCCCGATTGCGCGCACCCATCATCCCCATTCCATAGCCACCCATCACGCCGGGCCCCATTCCATAGCCGCCCACTATGCCCGGACCGTACCCCCCCATCATGCCGGGCCCTGGTCTATAACCGTAACCGAACCCGCCATATGGTTGCGCATAACCTGCCCAGTGAATCGTAGCCGCAGCACCCAACGCAACAGCCGCCACAACAGCCGCAATCACCAACGTGTTCGGTGACATGCCATAGCTCCTTCAAGAATTCGGCACGAATTTAAAAGGAGATTTGGAATTCGGCATTGACGCATATCAACGGACCGGACGTTCTGTTCCTGAATACGGCCAATCAGTTCAAAGCCGGCCCGTTCAACAACACGCTTGACAGTCTCACAAACAGCGCCGACGCCCAGGTTACGATTCCGAGCACGAATGCAGCGGCCACGAAGCCTATCGCGATCAGCAGACCGTCGCATTCGATGAGCCCAATGGCCAACATACAGATCACGCTGCCGGGCAAAAAATGCCCCCATAGGAATCGGAAGCGCGATAATGGTCGCGAGAATGAGACACGTGAAGCCCACGATCCTGATGCCCCAGCCGCGGGTGAAGCCGGCCATTCGCGGACGCGCGAATTGCTCGACGCGCCGGAGCACGGGAACTGCGCGTTCGGCAAACCGCACGAAGTCCTTGCGCGCGATTGATCGTGCTGCTATCCGCTGCGGCAGCCACACCTGTCCTCGCGCAAACATCAGTTCCGTTGAGACGAGCATCAGGAAAATCCCGAACGGCACCGAAATGCCCGGCGCCGGAATCGGCACCACCATCGGAAGGGCAAGGATGAGGACCAGCGCGCCAACAGAACGATGCTCCATGGCGCGTACCAGAACACCAATCTGGATCCGGTCTGCGGTTTGGGCTTCCGCAAACTTCTCAAGCATTGTGGAAAAATGTGAAGCCACAACCGGCTGATCTGTGCCTGCAAACACCTGCACGATTGCTTCGCCCATCTTTCGTTATGCCGGCACAATCTCCACCTAACCACACTGGCTCAAAACAACTCCTTTCGTCTTTGCGCTGGATCAATCCGGAGTACGCGACCATGCAGTACGAAGGTGGCGTTTCAACGGAGACGTGATTATGAAGATCATTATCGTAGCAGCGCTGTGCTTCACCAACGTCGCTCTTGCCTCGATGCCCGCACTCGCAGCGCCGGGGACATGCCTCCCCAACAATCGAATTCAATCGACCAAGGTTTTGGGCAACACCGCGATTATCGTGACTGACACGGCCGGTAAGGTGTATACGGTCCATATGCATGGTGCCTGCACCGGTCTTGACGCAAGCGCGCTGAATTTGAGCTTTCGTACGAAGACGCAACTCGGATGTTTGAGTCGCGGTGATACGATCAGCTACAGCCTGCCAGGCGATGGGCAACCCGTACAGGTCCGCCCGAATCTCCAGAATCCCTGCGTTGTCGATACCGTGACCGAAGGCTTACCAGCCGCTCACTGACCTGCATGATCCAACTCACTTTGATTGAGGTGGACCGGCTGGCATCGGCAGTTCTGGCAGCGCGAATGTGGTGCGGTTTGAAATGCTTATCTTGATCGTCTACGGAAGCACCGAGGGACATACGCGTGAACTGTCGGAATTTATCGCCGCCTGCCCCTGAGGCGAGACGGACAGGGGGTAACTGATGCGCTTAGAACCTTCGTATTGGATTTTGCAGAGTCGGTAGCCAGAGCAGGGAAGCCGTCGGGTGTCAGTCCGGAATCTTGACGCGGCATTTCGTCCTCGCTCAGCCGCCTTGATCGGCGCGAGCAATCGTCCGTGTTCCGCCGGATTGGTCACAATGGAGAATTTGCTTTCCGGTGGATTTGACGGACCAATCATCCCGGTGAATCCGAAACATAAATCCGTTGCAGGTGTGCTTTGCTATTCTGATGTGGGATCGCTGCCATTTGCGCCGGATCTCGCCGTGATCTGCACACCGCCGCCAACCGTGCCGGGATTGATCTCAGAACTCGGCGCGCGCGGCACGAAAGCGGCGGTCATTATCACGGCAGGCTTCGAAGGCAGCGATACCGGCAAAGCCCTGAAGCAACAGATTTGCGACGCGGCGCGGCCCCATCTGCTGCGTATCATCGGTCCCAACTGCCTTGGTGTGATTTCCACGCCGGGTGCATTGAATGCATCTTTTGCGCCGGGAAATGCGCTGACGGGCGGGATCGCCTTCGTCGCGCAATCCGGCGCCATGGTCGCGACCGTGCTCGATTGGGCAAACTCCCGCGACATCGGCTTTTCGCATCTGGTTTCACTGGGCGATATGGCGGACGTCGATTTCGGCGACATGCTCGATTACCTGGCGCTGGATCCGGGAACCCAGTCCATCCTTCTCTATATTGAAGCCATCACTGCGCCGCGAAAATTCCTCTCCGCCGCGCGTGCAGCGTCGCGGCTGAAACCGGTCATTGCCATCAAAGCCGGCCGGCATGAGGCAGCGGCGAAAGCCGCCACTTCGCATACCGGCGCCATGGCGGGATCCGATGAAGTCTATGATGCCGTCCTCCAACGCGCCGGGATATTGCGCGTCCGGGGTCTCGACGAACTGTTCGACGCCGTGGAGACGCTCGCATATCCGGTGAGCTGTCCGTCTGCGGATATTGTTATCCTCACCAATGGCGGTGGCGCCGGAGTACTCGCAGCCGACGCGATTGTGGATTGCGGAGGACAACTCACGCAGCTCTCGCCTGAAACAGTGAAGCAGCTGGATGCTGTACTGCCGTCCACATGGTCGAGAAGCAATCCGGTCGACATCATCGGCGACGCCACTGCGAAGCGCTATTCCGACGCGCTGGAAATTCTGCTCGCGTCACCGGAAACCAATGCGGTGCTGGCGATCAATTGCCCGACGGCGATCGCGTCTGGAGAACAAGCCGCCAAAGCAGTTGTTGCAGTGACCAGGGACAAAAGCCAACCTGTTCTGACCAACTGGCTGGGCGGACGGAAAGCGGAAGCCGCGCGCGCCATTTTCGCCACTGCCGGCCTCCCGGCCTACGACACGCCGGCGGAAGCGGCACGCGGCTTCATGCATGTGGTCGAACGCCGCCGGCGCAAAGAAACCATAATGGAAGTCCCCGCTTCGTCTGGACCGGAGTTCACACCCGACGTGGCGAGGGCCCGCAGCATCATCGCGGCTGCTGCGCAAAATGCGGAGACCTGGCTGTCGCCGGCCGGTGTCGAGGGCATACTCGAATGTTACGGCATTGCCGCGGCGCGCAATCGCTTTGCTACGACTCCCGAGCAGGCCGCCGCCGCTGCAGGAGAACTCAATACTGCCGTGGCGCTCAAAATCGTTTCGCCCGATATTCAACACAAATCCGATATCGGCGGTGTCATCCTCGGACTTGAAAAACCCGATGCCGTGTTGCTCGCTGCGCGCACAATGCTCGCGCGGATCAGGCAGGCAGCGCCACACACCCGCATTTGGGGATTTTCCGTCCAGGAAATGGTGCGCCGGCCAGGAAGTGTTGAGTTGATCGCAGGCATTGCGTCAGACCCGCAATTCGGGCCCGTCATCCTGTTCGGCCAGGGCGGGACGGCGACCGAAATCATCGCCGACAGGGCGATCGCGCTGCCCCCGCTGAACACGGTGCTGGCGCAGCAACTCATGGCGCAAACACGAATTTTCTGCCTGCTTCAGGGCTATCGCAACCAACCGCCCGCTGCCCTCGACGAAATCGCGCGTATTCTGGTCCGGCTTTCTCACCTCGCCTGCGACCTCGATGCACTCACGGATGTGGACCTGAACCCACTGATCGCAGATGCCAATGGTGTTGTTGCGGTGGACGCCCGTATCCGCATCAATCCTGCCGCAAAGCAGCCGCATGGCAGCCGGCTTGTCATCCGGCCATATCCCGAAGAGCTCGAAAGCGCCGAGACGATAACCTCGCTTGGGAAGATCAGAATCCGGCCGATCAAACCGGAAGACGCGCCGTTGCTCGCGCAACTCGTCTGCGATCTCGCTCCGGAGGATTCAAGGATGCGGTTTTTTACCCCGGTCCGCAGCCTGGACCCGGTCGCGCTCGCCCGCTTCACGCAGATCGACTACGACCGCGAAATGGCATTCGTGATGTTCAGCGGCAATTCGTTATCGCCGCTGCTGGCGGTATCGCGACTGGCGTCCGATCCCGACAACTTCCGCGCCGAATTCGCCATTGTTGTCCGCAGCGACCTTCACCGCCGGGGTATCGGCCGCCTGATGATGAAGCGTCTGATCCAATATGCGCGGGACCGCGGCTTGTCGGAGTTGGTCGGCGACGTCCTCGCGGAAAATCACGCAATGCTGGCGCTCTGTGCCGAACTCGGCTTTCACTTCTCGCAGGAAGGCGCCGGCGTAACGCGCGCGACTCTGATTTTACAAAGTGCAAATTACGGCCCACAGTCCGTTTGATTTAGCAGCGGCTAGCCCATTTCGCCTTGATGTAAATCAACAGGGATTGCGATCAGTGGAACAGCAGTACAGGCAAATCTACCCCTTTCAGCACGCGCTCGGTGAATCCTCCGAAGATGAATTCACGCATTCTGCTGTGTCCGTAAGCGCCCATTACGAGAAGATCCGCGGCGTCGTGTTTCGCATGGTCCAAAACGGCATCGGCCGGTGTGCGCCCCTCAGGCACCATGAATTGGGTGTGCGCACTTAATCCGTGCCAGCGCAAATAGCGGACGAGATCATCCAATGTTTTGCAGTATTCAGCCGCGCGCTCATCCGCCTCGCAAACGCTCAAAACATCAATCTGGTGGGCAGCCTCAAGCAAAGGCATCGCAGCGTTGACGGCCCGCGCCGCTTCGGGGCAGTCTTTCCATGCAATAGCGATTCTGTTGAATGGCCCTTTGGAGAACTCGTCGGACGCCAGAAGAACAGCGCGGCCGCCACCCATGATAACCTCACCGGCTGCTTCCACCGGCAAACCGCCAATCCGGTCGCGAGCGCCTGGAAGCACCACAATATCATGGTAACGTGCAACAGCCGTGAGGCGGTCGAACTCATCGCCTGTTTCCTCGCGCCATGCAGCCGTAACCGCACCTGGCCCGGACGGCTCATTCGCGATACTGATGTTCTCCCGGCGGCAGAACCTGTCGAAATTGGCGCGCGCCGCTGCTGTCCTGCTGGTGGCCTCCCGTTCCACTGCCGCCATCGTGTCCGCCAGGATCATCGGGGCTCCGACGAGGAGTTGAGCGCTCCCTGCAATCAGGCCCGCGGGGTCAGGGCGCACACGCAGACATTCAATGTGGCCACCCGCAGCGGACGCAATGCGAAGGCTCATTGAAAGGACAGACATGTCATTGTCTGTTCCGGATATGGGCGCAAGGATGGTTTTGAACATGGCGGTTTGCCCTTCACCTTGACTCAGGTTGGCTGAGGCGCGAATAGCGCAGCAATTCATTGACTTCGTCCCGTATTTCCCCGGACGGCGCCTTCGTCAGGTCTTTTTCCAGGACCCGCATACTCGCCTGAACCTGCTGCGATAAAGATTGCCGGAGCTCTCCAACGGACCTCGGCGGCGCCACGAGAACCAACCGGTCAAACTCCCTGCCCAGTGCGGCATGGTTCAACGCGTTGGCCACAGCCAGCGTGAATTTGTGCTTTTCGAGCTTTCGATAATCGCTGTGCGATTCGATCGCGTGGCGGATACCGCCGCCTGAAGATGAAAAACTTCGTCCGGGACGATCGCTTTTATCCGTGTGCGATTGCACTCGATCATCGACGGCTGGTAGTCCATTGAGGTGAGCTGCCGCCCAGCCTCCATCCGCCCCCTTCTGGATAAATAATTGCGCGTGCGCGGCATCCGTTACGTCAATCCAGGTCCGCACATTTTTCATGAGTCATCCCTGCCGGTGTTTCGAACATGGCGTCGCCATGTTCATCAACCGCTAGGCGCGTCTCGCACTTGGCCTGTTGATGCAAATCAACAGCGCGAAAATTTTTATCTATGGCTACCCTGAATTCCAATTGATGCACTGCAAGACGGCATCGGTCCGCGCGTCATCGGGGGATTATCTCGAAAGTTGGCCTGAGGATGTCAACCGCGTGGCCGGCGCGACCGCTGGCCGGGGACTCACGTAAGCGGAGGTCGACACCGCATCAGCAAGTGACGAGATCGGCGTGGGCGAAGCCCTTGCTGTAATCGAGGACGGAGATTACCGTCGGCGTCACGCGAAAAATGCGTATGTCCGCCGTTGCCGGCATAGGCGGAGCGGATATCTGCTGGGGATATCTCCGCATCAGAAGCTGGACCGCATTCGCAAATTCGGCTGGTTCGGTGACCATGTGCGCGTGGGCCGCCATGGACAAACCTTTGATTTGCATCACCTGATCGGGATCATCATCGATCGCTAGCGACACTCGATTATCGCGCGCCAGGTTAGCAGCCTTCTGGCTCTCGGGGCCGCAAAGAAAATAGATCTTCATGCCATCATTGGAATAGCCGACCGTTGTCGTCTGCGGCCATCCGTCGGGTCGCAGTGTTGCGAGTCGCATTACGCGGTGGCGATCCAGTAATGAAAGAACCTTTTGCTGCATCTCCGGTTGCATAATTGCCCCGCTATTCAAGCGCATGGGAAGATTGGCCAGACGGCAGCCAACCTGCATTGATCTGGCGCAAAATATCCCAAGGCAGTCGAGGTGACGGTGGACACCGATTCGGCGAATACAGACCAGAAAGTTGGCTCGTTTTGGCAGCGTCCGAGCACGCCGTAAGAGCAAAGGGAGCCGTTTCCACACATGCGCTGGCCGGCCATCAGGACAGGTATCACACTTTTGACCGAGGTCAATAACTGCCGGTAGCCGTTGCAATAGCGTGCCCAGGCAAACTGCAAGGGCCCAACGCCATGAAAATTGCGAAGTGCTTTCTGATCGCGGTATCGGTCTTTGGCGCAGCTGCGTGCACGACCGTCAAACAAATGCCTTTGCCGGATGGGAGCATCGGACACGCATTCGAATGCAGCGGAATGCTGGATACCATCGATGAATGTTACGCGCGCGTCGCCAAACTATGCCCGGAAGGGTTCACCATCGTGGCGCAATCCCAGTCGTCGGTGATGGCTTTCGATCCGTTCGAACGCACTCTCTACGTGCGCTGCAGCAAGTCGCAGCGTAGAGCGTGACAGCATTGGGTTCGACCTATTTGCAGAAGCGCTTTCATCCGCGCAGCATCGGGTTGATGCACGTCAATGACCTCGCGGCAAGATTCGGTCGGGTGCGAACTTGTCCAGCTCATCCGCGACATGGATATCGACGAGCAGGCAAGCCTGGTCGCGCTTGCCTGGGTTGGCCGCGGCACCTACTAAGCGGCGACCAACAGTCCAGGAGTGATTGGAGGAATTCATGACACGAAGCGATGCACGTTCAGATAAATCTCTCTGGCTTCTCCTTATTCTGGCCATACTTGCGATGATGGCTGTGGTTTCACGCCCGGCATCGTGATTTCCGGCGATTTCGATGGCCGCTGCCGGCGGTGAGAACCTTCCAGGATTGAAATGGAGCAGTACGTCCCGAAGTCTGCCAGTAATGAATCTGGAGCGCGCACCGTAACCGACCCGGTTTGCGGCATGCAGGTCAGGCCCGGCAAAAACGTGCCCCGGGCCGAATTTGGCGGACGACCATATTATTTTTGCAGCGCGAATTGCCGTGAAAAATTCCTCGTCAATCCCGCGAAGTATCTGAAAACGCCGGTTGAACCGCCTGCCGCCGCGCCCGGTGTCATCTATACCTGCCCCATGCATCCGGAGGTCAGGCAGATCGGGCCAGGCTCATGTCCGATTTGCGGCATGGCCCTGGAGCCGGTGATTGCCGGGCCGGAAACCGGTCCAGGTCCCGAGCTGATCGACATGACGCGCCGGTTCTGGATTGGCGCTGCGCTCGCCGTGCCCGTCGTGGTTCTCGATATGGGCGGCTTCATATCGCCACGCCTTTCCGTATGGCTGCAATTCCTGCTGGCGAGCCCGGTCGTGTTATGGGCCGGATGGCCGCTGCTGACGCGCGGCTGGCAATCTTTCGTGCATCGCTCACTCAATATGTTCAGTCTGATCGCTCTCGGCGTCGGCGCTGCCTGGTGCTACAGCCTCGTTGCCACATTCGCGCCCGGATTGTTTCCCGCCGGAATACGGGAGGGCGCAATCGTGCCGGTCTATTTCGAGGCAGCGGCGGTCATCACCGTGCTGGTGCTGCTGGGTCAGGTGCTCGAATTGCGGGCGCGCGAGAAGACAGGCAGCGCGATTCGCGCCCTGCTCGATCTCGCGCCAAAAACCGCCCGCCGAATCCGCGGCGACGGCAGCGATGAGCAAGTGTCTCTGCAGGACGTGCGCATCGGTGACCGGCTGCGGGTCCGTCCCGGCGATAGCATTCCAGTGGATGGAACCGTCCTCGAAGGCCGAAGCGCCGTCGATGAGTCGATGGTCACCGGCGAATCGCTGCCGGTGGAGAAAACACCTGACAGCAGCGTCATCGGGGGCACGATCAACGGCACCGGAAGCCTGATCATGCGCGCCGAAAAAGTGGGCTCCGACACCGTGCTCGCACGGATCGTGCAGATGGTCGCAGAAGCTCAGCGCAGCCGCGCACCCATCCAGCGCATTGCCGATGTGGTATCCGCCTGGTTCGTTCCCGCGGTGATCGTGGTCGCGATTGCAGCGTTCATCGTTTGGCTGATCTTTGGGCCGCCACCTGCCCTCGCCTATGCGCTGATCGCGGCAGTCTCCGTGCTGATCATCGCCTGTCCCTGCGCGCTCGGCCTCGCCACGCCTATGTCGATCATGGTGGGCGTCGGCAAGGGCGCAAGCGCCGGCGTGCTGATCAGGAATGCCGATGCGCTGGAACGGCTGGAAAGAGTGGACACGCTCGTCGTGGACAAGACCGGCACCCTCACCGAGGGCAAGCCGCGCATCGTTGCCATTGTCCCGGCGGATGGCATCGACGAGTCGAGTCTGCTGTCAATGGCCGCTAGCCTCGAGCGCGCAAGCGAGCATCCGCTCGCAGCGGCAATTGTCGCATCCGCCAAAGAGCGCGGCCTGGCCCTCCAGCAAGTCGCGGATTTTGCATCCATCACGGGAAAGGGGGTTACCGGCAGGATTGGCGCGGTTGAGGTGGCCGCCGGAAATGCCCGCCTTCTCGACGACCTTCAGATAACCGGCCGCGCAATGCAAACGCGTGCGGATGAGTTGCGGCGCGACGGAGCAACCGTAATCTTCGTTGCGTTTGATCGGCGGGCTGCGGGCATTGTTGCTGTCGCGGACCCCGTGAAGACGACGACGCCGGCGGCAATCCAGAGCCTGAAGTCGGATGGGATCCGGATCATGATGCTGACCGGCGATAATCACACGACTGCACAAGCTGTCGCAACGAAGCTCGGGATCAGCGATGTGCAAGCGGAAGTCCTGCCGGACCGGAAAAATGCAATCGTCCGCCGGTTGCGTAGCGAAGGACATACGGTCGCGATGGCCGGCGACGGCGTCAACGATGCGCCGGCACTGGCCGAAGCCGATGTCGGTATCGCGATGGGCACCGGAACCGATGTCGCGATGGAAAGTGCCGGCGTGACTTTGGTCAAAGGCGATCTCGCCGGCATCGCGCGTGCCCGAAGCCTGAGCCGCGCGACGATGCGCAATATTCGCCAGAACCTCGTCCTTGCCTTCGTCTACAACGTGATTGGAATCCCGCTCGCTGCCGGTGCGCTGTATCCCGCGTTCGGTCTGCTGCTGAGCCCGATCATCGCCGCCGCCGCCATGAGCTTCAGCTCCATCTCGGTCATCGGGAACGCGTTGCGGCTGCGCTTCGTGAACCTCGCGGGAACTCGATCCCCATAATTCAGGAACCGATCACTTTCGTGGAACATTCCCCCGTCGGCCCCGGCGCCGGTGAAATCCGGCGCATCACCGGGCGACCATCGCAATGGGATCGAACGACAGCCCCGCCATTCCCGGACAGCGCCGCATCCCCCGGTCTGATCAACCGCCGGTCAGTCGCACCGCATCTCTTTCTGCAGCAAGTCGCGCAGCATTGCCCGGGTCTGGAGCATATTATTCAGGAGCATTTCGTTCCGGGTAACGTCCAGGCCCGCAGTTCGCTCTGCGTCAACCCGTGACGTCTGCCGCTGGACCCGGTCATTGCAATCCCGGAAGAGCCGGTCAAGCGCCTCCACACGTTCTAATCCCACCGCAAACCAACGCTGTTCCTGCACGAGCAGATTCCAATACATTTGCCGCTGTGCCATGTCGGTTTCGACATATAGGCAGCCAAGAAATCTCCTCAGGTTGTGCTCGGCAACAAGTTTGAGATTTTCATCCAAAACCGGACTGCCGGAGGTCTGCTGCCGCTTTCCCCAATGCTCCTGCAGAGTTCCCTCCGCCAGCTCTGCCGACGGCGCCAAAGCAAACGCACGGGATGCGTCTCCACCAGAACTTGCCGCGGATTTGGCAGGCAGATGCCCGACTTCCTGCCGCATCTTTTGCGGAACTTCATCCGGCATGATTCGCCCTCAACCGAAGTGGCAGCCGGTGTACCGGCCGGTTGGAGCAGTTCCCCCTCTGCGCCCGTTAACCAATTATTAACCATATCATGCCGAGGGACGAAATTCCATAATCCTGAGTCGCTCCCCTGATTTTATGGCCCCGGCCGACGTGGCGTCGAAAACGCGCCAATTGCAAAAGGCCAGGCGCTTTTGCGATTCAAAGAAAGCGCAAAACGCCCTGGTGCCGATGCGCAGTATTTAAC
The DNA here is from genome assembly GCA_028869355.1 of Alphaproteobacteria bacterium. Lineage (GTDB taxonomy): Bacteria > Pseudomonadota > Alphaproteobacteria > Micropepsales > Micropepsaceae > CAIYRG01. Next base: position 21,075 of record JAGWSK010000503.1, read on the forward strand.
GGAGGGCAGCGCGCGCCGAACCTTGCGGCTGAAGCGACCTCAGAAATGCGATCAGATCGTCGATCTGGTCGGGTTCAAGCATGTATTCCGGCATCTGTTCTCCGCCGCCATTGTGGACGACGACAATGCCTTCCGCGAGGGCTTCTGCAAGATCACCGACGTCATAGCGTTTGTGCAATATCCGGAACGGCGGTGCGGAAGGATAAGGGCTGGCACCTTCCATCTCGATGGAGTGGCAGCGGGCGCAATTCTCCCGCGCAAAACTTTTGCCGCGCTCGACCGGCGTATCATCGGGAGCGCTCACCGCTCCTCCGGCGAGCGCCACGCATAGCGCGATCGTCACCACGCAGAATACCGGGTATTCACCCGCTACGGGTCGCTTCGAAATCACGGCGGAACTCTTCCACACATCGTCCAACTTCCCGTTGGCTGGCAACTTGGGCGTGCGACCGGTTTACGAAAACAGGGATTAATCCGTAGTAAACGCGAGCGGAACCGCGCGCGCCCAGTAGCTTAGGCATTTTCCTTTATTTCGCTATATCGGCCAAACCCGGCGGCGAGCGTCGTGCGCTCCAAATCAGCCAGGCTGCGCGCGTCAATAAGAGATGCCGAGAACCTCTTCGGCGTGTTTGTACGGCAGGCGTTGCGCGTCGGCGACGGCCTTATAGGTCAGTACGCCTTTGTACACGTTCAGCCCGGCGCGCAAATGCGGATTGGTCGCCATTGCCTTCACCGGTCCCAGTTCAGCCAGCGCCATGGTGAATGGCAGCGTCGCGTTGTTGAGCGCAAAGGTGGAAGTGCGCGCCACGCCGCCCGGCATGTTGGCGACACAGTAATGCACCACGTCGTACATCACATAGGTCGGGTTGGCATGGGTGGTCGGATGCGAAGTCTCGGAACAGCCGCCCTGGTCGATCGCCACATCCACCAGCACCGAGCCCTTCTTCATCTGCCTGACCATGGCTTCGGTGATCAGTTTGGGCGCTTCGGCGCCGGGCAGCAGCACCGCGCCAATCACCAGATCGGCGCCCAGCACATGCTCTTCGATGGAATCAATCGTCGAATAGATCGTGTTCAGCATGGCGCCGAATTGCAGATCGAGCTCGTATAACCGGTGCAGCGAGACGTCGAGAACCGTGACATGGGCCTCCAGCCCCATCGCCATGCGCGCTGCATTGGTGCCGACCACGCCGCCGCCAAGCACGACAACACGTGCCGCCGCAACACCGGGTACTCCGCCCAGCAGCATGCCGCGCCCGCCTGCCTCCATTTCGAGACAGCGCGCGCCGGCCTGAATCGACATTCGCCCCGCCACTTCGCTCATCGGCGCCAGCAGCGGCAACCCGCCGCGCGCATCCGTCACCGTCTCATAGGCGATACAGATCGCCCCCGAATCGAGCAGCCTGCGCGTCTGCTCGGGATCGGGCGCCAGATGCAGAAAAGTGAACAAAGTCTGCCCCTTCCGCAGGCGTTTGATCTCGACCGGCTGCGGCTCCTTGACCTTCACGATCATGTCGGCCTGCCCGAAGACTTCATCCGCTGACGGAACAATCGTCGCGCCCGCGCGCTGATAGGTTTCGTCGAACAACCCGATCGCGTCGCCGGCCATGGTTTCGACCATCACCTGATGGCCGCGCGCGGTCACTTCGCGCACCGAGGCCGGCGTCATGCCCACGCGGAATTCGTTGTTCTTGATCTCCTTCGGCACACCGATCTTCATGACACCGCTCCTTCGGAGTAGGAGCGAGAAACGAGAAGCGAGGAGCGAGAGAAATGCAGTATCTCGTTACTTTCTTCTCGCTCCTCGCTCCTATTTTCTCGCTTCTCACAACGTGTTCAGTACCGCGCGCACGCCCTCGGTCATGCGCGACAACTCGGCGTCGCCGGCAATCAGCGCCGGGATCAGAACCACCGTGTCGCCGCTGATCCGGACCACCATGCTTTGATCGAAGAACGCCTTCTCCAGTGCCTCGTAGCCGCGCCGGCCCGGCGCGCCGGCAGCCGGTTCCAGCTCG
>JAGWSK010000504.1 GCA_028869355.1 Alphaproteobacteria bacterium
CGCGTGCTTTGGTCAGTGCTTCGCCGCAAACAGCTTTCCGGATTCCGCTTTCGCCGCCAGGTCCAGATCGGGCCTTACATCGCAGACTTCGTTTGCCCGAAGATGCGACTGGTCATTGAGGTGGACGGAGGACAACACTCTCAGGAGGAGAATGCGTTACACGATTACCTGCGTACGAAATTCCTGGAAGCGCACGGGTACCGCGTCTTTCGAGTCTGGAATGACGATGTATTTCGCGGCCCGGAAGACGTTGCCGACGCGATTTGTCGCGCGTTGACAGCCCCCCTTCCGGGCGCAACGCGCGGCGATTTCAGCGCCGCTGCGCCCACCTTCCCCCCGCTTCGCGGAGGGAAGGAGAAAAAATAACGCACAGACGAGCTTTTCACGAAGACATCCATCCGCCCGGCTGGAACACGCGCGGCTGCGGGCGCACCTGAGGCGGCAGGATGATGTCCGGGAACAGTTCGGTCGCCGCCCAGACGAGCGCATCGACCCGGTCCGGAGACGCTCCGTCCACGGATGCTTCCGGCGTAAACGCGACCATCTGGTCTTCCAGTTCGGGGAAAGCGCCTACATGATGCACCCGCCCCTGCTCATAAAGCGCGCTGACCGGTTCGGCGCGCACATATTTGCCGCGCCTTGCCCGCACCAGCTTTACCGGAATGTCGGCGATACTCTGGATCACATGCGTCACCATTTCGCCACCCTGATTGGCTTCCGCCACCAGACAATCGGCCGCCCATTGCCGGTATGCGTTCACCGCCCGGCGCGCCCAGGCATCGGGTGATCCGTGCAGCGAGCAATCTTGCAGCACATAAGCATGCCCGTTGCGGGCCAGTCCGATCACGACAATTCCAGTCTCATTGGCGTCCTCGCCCGATGACGCGGCGGGATCGACACCGACCACAATACGGGCCAATTCCGGCGCTGCGCCGGTCCGCGTTTCGTCGAGCATGTGGCGCGTCCACAGCGCGCCGGGCATGTCTTCGAGAATTTCTGCGTCCAGCTCCTGACGGCCCAACCGCGTGCCGCGGTAGCGCTCGATGACATTGCCGCGGAAGCTCGCGGCGATATTCGCGAGATTCTCTTCCGATTTCCCTCGCGTCAGGCTGACATCCGCCTGGCCGAGCAGCCTCTTGATCAGCGGAATCGGCCGCGGAGTGGTGGTCGCAACCCAGCGTGGACGCGTGCCCAGCCGCAAGCCGAACATCGCCATGTCGAATACAGTATCCGCGCGGCTGAATTTCGCCAGCTCGTCGAACCAGACGAGATCGTGCTGGGGCCCGCGCAACTGATCCGGTTTGCATCCGTCGTACAATGTGGCAATCGTCCCATTGGGCCAGGTCAGCCGCCGCTTCGAAGATTCATAAAGCGGGCTCGACCGTGGATCCGAAATGGCAAGAATTCCGCTTTCGCCCTCGACAATAACATCCCGTCCGTCGTCCGAAGTTTCGGCCACCAAACCGATTCGCTTCGCCTGGCCGCTCTCGGCTGCGGCGCGTATATATTCGGCGCCAACCCGCGTCTTGCCCCAGCCGCGCCCGGCAATAATCAGCCAGCCGTTCCAATCGCCTTCCGGCGGCAACTGTGACCGACGCGCGTGGCATTCCCATTTCAGCGACAACAGACCCAATTCGTAGTCAGTCAGACTCCTGAGATATTCCGGATGGTCTGACTGTTTCCGCTGGATCCAGCTTTGCCCGCAATTGCGCGCCTCGTCTTTCGATGGCCGCAACGGAGTCCTCCCTTTTGTTCGCTGCAATTGGCGGCAGTGCCAACGGCGTGCCGATCGTGTGGTTGACCATTGAGATTGAGGCGTTGATTGCGCCTTTCAGCGCGACGTCCATAAGGTTCTGAACCGCCTTCTCAGCAAATTGCTCCTGCGCCCACAGGCGCAGGCGCATCGCCCGCACCTGGAACAGCGCTGTCAGTTTGCCCAGAGTCGACGGAGCCGTGGCGGCGCTATTGGTTTTTTTGGCCATTGTGGTGATTGCCCCAAATGAAAACGCCCGCCGACGGGGACGTCGCGGGCGCAGTTCCAAGCTTCGCGAAATTGATAGTCCTATCCCTGCACCTAGTCAAGCGGTTTTTTCCGCCACCGGCAAAAATCTTTTCTCCCCGGCGATTCAGCAGGGCAAAATGCATCCCCGGAGCGCAAACCCTTAGCGCTCCGGCGTCCGCCCGAGCACATCCATCGCCAATTTCAGGAAGTTCTCCGCCGCGCCGAGCAGAATCTTGCGGTGCTGCTCCGATTTGATGCTTCGGGCGAGTTCCACAAGGTCTTTGGCGCGCTCCAGAAATCTTTGCGCTTCTTCCGCGTCCACAGCCCCGACTCCAGTTCCTGTGTCAGGAAACGAACGGAACGTAGTGCCGGGCATACGTCTGACGGTATTTACTTTGTAAGCCTCCCGGAATTGTCCCGAATCCGAAGCAACTGTTCGCGAGCGGCGGCCAAAAGGCTCCATTGCCTGGCGAGTTGCGTGAATCCCTGATGTGCCGCACGTCTGGAAAGATGGTTTACCATCAGCGAATTTTTTGCAGGGCTTTGATTCAACGCAAGTGCAATTGCGATTCACATATGTGCGCAGATTAACGTGACTTTCGCACATTTTGGCTTCAAGTGGCCTGCAGGACTGAGCCGAGGGATTTTGACATGAGCAAACGGTTGCGGGGCTTCCAGTTTGCCCGGATTTTTGCCGGTTCGCGATCGGGAAATGTCGCGATCATCGCCGGCCTGTCCATGACAATCCTGGTGGGTTTTTGCGGCCTGGGCACCGACAGCGCCTACTGGTTTTATTCGTCGCGGAGCCTGCATGCGGCGGCCGATATCGCGTCCTTCAATGCCGCGGTTGCGCTCAATGGGGGCGCATCGGGTACCGCACTCAAGACCGCCGCCACGACCGCCGCCACTGGCAATGGCTGGAATGGCACTGGCACGATCACCGTCAACAATCCGCCGGCGTCCGGTACTCACGAGTCCACCGATGCGGTTGAGGTGATTCTCACCGAAACGGTGCCCCGGTACTTCACCAGCATCTACTCTTCAACGCCGCTTACGATCCAGGCTCGTTCAGTCGCGACAAAGAACGGCTCCCATGTCGCCTGTGTGCTCGCACTGTCGTCCACGGCCAATCAGGCGATCAATGTCAGCGGCGGCGGAAATCTTAGCTCGCCCGACTGCGATATCGTGTCCAATTCGACCTCTTCCACCGCTATCAACATGAGCGGAAGTGCAAAACTTAGCGCACCCTGCATTGTCACGGTCGGGGACGCGTCCACGACTTCCGGGCTGACGCTGAATAAATGCACGAGTCCGACGGAGCATGCACCGGTCGCAACCGATCCATACGCCAGCATTCCTGCGCCTTCGATTCCCAGTGGTCCCTGCATTCAGCTCTCAGGCAGCCCCACGACGATCCAACCCGGCTATTACTGCAAGGGTTTGAGCGTCAGCTGGAGTGGCGTCACGACCTTCGAGCCGGGTCTTTATTATATCGATGGCGGCAATTTCGCCATCAGCGGTCAGGCAGATGTCACCGGCACCGGGGTGACCTTTTACATCGCGAAGGGAGAGACCGCTGCAATCAGCGGCGGCGCGACGGCAAATCTCACCGCCCCCACCAGCAGCACGACCTGGTCCGGCACGTCAAACTCAGCAAGCACCTATTCGGGACTCGTCTTTTTCGGCGATCGTTCAGCCACCAATGGCAATGACGATTTCAGCGGCGGTTCAAACCAGTCGATCACAGGCGCGATCTATTTTCCGACCGAGAACGTGACATTCTCCGGCAGCAATGCGTCGAGCAGTCAGTGTACGCAGTTGATCGCAAGCACGGTGACCATTTCCGGCAGTGCAGCTTTCAATAACACCTGCCCCGGCGACGGCATGTCCACCATCAATGTGCAAGACGGCGCACCCGGAAGCATCCAGCTCGCCGAGTGATGTTGGAGAATGAGACGTCACCCCTTCATTTTCCGCCAGATCAGTTCGTCTACGGAGAACTTACCCGCACCCCTGCATAGCAGCACCAGCAGCATCGCCGCCCACTGGATATGCGTCGGCCAGGCTTGCGGATAGACAAACACCTCGATCACCGTCGTCATCCCCAGCAGCACCAGTGCCGCGCCGCGGGTGAAAAATCCGAACAGCAGAAGGAACGGCGTCGTCAGCTCGATCGAAGCGGCCATATAGGCGGCGATCTCCGGCGGCAATACCGGCAGCCGGTACTCGTCCCGGAACAGCGCCAGCGCCGCATTCCAGTCGGCCAGTTTTTCCGTGCCCGACGACCAGAACACATTGGCCACCGCGAGACGCAGCGGAATCGCCAGCCAGTCATAGCTCACCGATTGCAGCGCGTTGCGTATACGGATCAAAGGCGCGGCAATCGACGGTTGCGCCACGGCAGTGGTGGACATGCGGCTCATGGTTCAGATCTCCCGAAAATCGGTAAAACGGCCGGCTGCAAGACATTCCGCCAGCAGCACCGGCAGCTCCGGCGATGGCGCGGCATCAAAACTTTCGCCAAATGTCCTGCCGGCGCACAGTGCGGAGAGGAATGCAAATCCGGCTTCGCTCACCCGGCCCACCTGAACGCCGTCCGCATTGCGCCAGACCAGCACAAAAAACGGCCCGCCTCTCAACTCCAGCGCGGCCAGCGCCGACTCGTCGCGCTCGAGCACCGCGCGCCAGATCACATCGCCCGGATAGTACAGCCGCAGCAGACTGAGCGAAGGATGCGGCACCAGGACGAGGCGCTCCGGCGGGATTCGAGCGGCAACGTCAAATTCACCCGGGTCGAGCGGTTTCGCATCATCCGCATGCAGCGCAAGGTTCACCGCCCAATCCACACGCGCCACTCCGGCGACATAGGGCAAATCGAGAAGCGGCTCGTACAGCCTCAGGAAGCCGGCAAACTCCGCGCCGTAATCGTCGAGACAGCCGCTCGAAGGCGGCGATGCCGCGACAAACGCGCTCGCCGCGGAATCGAAAAATTCCGCGCCGGTCAGCCGCTCAACAGCCGGATGCGACAGTTTCAGCGCCTTCACCGCGCCGGAAACAAATGTATTGCGGTAAATTGTGATCGCGTCGCCGGCGCTCACACCGGCCGGCGCGATCAATTCCGCGGCCATGGTGCAATCGCCGGTGCGGAGAGCGGCGGCAAATCCGCGTTCGATATCAAGCAGCGCCGGCATTCGCCCCCGCCGGGATTCGGCACAACCCAAGTTCCGCGCGCGCCGCTTCCTCCTGCAGCACGGAAAATTCCGGAATATCGGTATCCCATTCGATCAGCACCGGCTTCGGGCCGAACCGGCGGAGCGCCGCATCGAACAGGTCCCAGACCGGCTCGGCAACGCGTGAGCCGTGATTGTCGATCAGCACCTTTACGCCGCCAATCATGCATTCCGCATGACCCGCGAGATGGATTTCGCCGATCGCATCGGGCGGCAATCCACTCACATACGCCAGCGCATCCCAACCGTGGTTACAGGCGCTGACATAAATATTGTTGACATCGCACAGGATGCCGCAGCCGGTGCGCGCCGCAAGGGCTGCGAGGAATTCCCATTCCGGAATGGCTGAATGCCGGAACTGCAGATAGGTGGATGGATTTTCGATCAGGACGCGGCGCTTCAGCGCATCCTGCATCGTGTCGACATTCCGGCACACAATGGTCAGCGCCTCTTCGGTCAGCGGCAGCGGCAACAGATCGGCGTAATAAATGCCGTCGACGCGGCTGAACGACAGATGCTCGGAAATCAGCCCCGGTTGCAGCCGGGCCGCACATTCGGCCACACGCTTCAGATGCGCCGCATCGATTCCCCCGGCGCTGCCCAGCGACAGCGCGGTGCCGTGCAGCGACAGCGGGTAATGCTCGCGGATGCGTTCGATACTTGCGAGCCGCGTCCCGCCGCCGAAATAATTCTCCGTATGCACCTCAAACCATGGCGCTGCGGGACGCTGTTCGGCGACGAGACGTTGATGGGGGAAGCGCAGCCCAATCCCCGCCTGCGCAGGAACCGGACTGCGCTCCGCTCCGCCTTCGCCAAGGCTACGGCGGACAAGCTGGGACGCAGCTCGCCCGCCGAAGCTATCAGCGTAGGCGGGGAGACGCGCGGCCTGTGGGGTATGGGGGGCCGGCCGCACGCTCAGCAACTTAACTCGACCGGGTGCTGCCGCCCGCGATCTTGCTGCAATCGCCGCCCGGCAGAAGCACAAAGGATTTGGTGTCGCGCGCTTTGGTCGCCTGACCGGCGCAGGAATGCGCGCCCTCGGCACAGTCGTTCTTGGACACGGCATTGATGCCGTAACACTTCTCGAGATGGTCTTTCGCCATCCGGGCCATATTGTCCTTGACGATCTGGGGCATTTCGGCGGATGCGGCGGGCAACGGCGCGGCCGAAAGCGCAAATGCAAGCCCGATCGCAGACGACAGGGCGGTAACGGCAGTCATGCGGGTCATCGATAGTCTCCTCTTACTGTCCCGGTCCGGGACGAATGCAATGAGGTTCGCGGACGCGCCGCAAAAGGTTACCCGAGCAGGAATCGAATTTGCGCTCCATCCCGCCCGGCGCTGGAGTAATGTCACGTCATGAACTACGCCGCGCCGCCGCTGGAAGTGCATGACTGGGACGTGCTGATGGCGCGCGCGCAAACCGGCGACCGCGCCTCCTACCGCGAACTGCTCAATGCCGTACTGCCCTGGTTGCGCAATATTGCATCGGCGCGCCTGCGCGCCCGCGACGACGCCGAAGACGCGGTCCAGGACATTCTGCTGACGCTGCACGCGATCCGCCACACCTATGATCCGTCGCGCCCGTTCAAGCCCTGGCTGATGGCGGTGGCCAAACGCCGCATCGCCGACCGCCTGCGGGTGAAGATGCGCCGGACGGCGCGCGAGACATTTTTAGCCCCCGAACATGAAACCTTTGCCGGCGAAGAAACGAACCTCACTGAGCAGGAGTCGGAGGCAAAGCGTCTGCGCGCGGCGGTCACGCAGTTGCCCGAGGCCCAGCGCAAGGCGGTCACCATGCTGAAACTGGAAGAAAAATCGCTGACCGAAACATCCGCTTTAACCGGAATTTCAGTGACCGCGCTGAAGGTGTCGACCCATCGCGCGCTGAACAATCTGCGCAAGCTGCTGGAGAAGCCGTGAACAACACACAGGATCTGATCGAGAACCTGGCCGGCCGTTTGCAGCCCGTGAGGCCGTCGCGGCCACCGCTGCCGCGCGCAGCGGCCTATGTGATTGGCTGTCTCGTGCTGGTCGCAGTGGCGGCGTGGCTGACCCATGCCTGGCCACTGATGCTGACGCGCCTTGCCGACCCGCGCTTTGCGGTGGAACTTGCCGCGACCGCGATGACCGGAATTACCGGCGTCGCCGCAGCGTTCATGCTCGCGGTTCCCGACCGGCGGCGCGAATGGGCCCTGCTGCCGCTTCCGTTCCTAGCGCTGTGGCTCCTGAGCAGCGGCTATGGCTGTTACCGCGGCTGGCTGGTGACCGGAAACAGCGGGCTCACGCTCGGCCCCTCGGCCAATTGCATTATTTTCATCATCGGCTTCAGCATTCCGCTCGCGGCCGGCCTGTGGCTGGCGCTGAAGCGCTCCGCAGCATGGCTCGATCCAATCAGGTGCACCACTTGCGGCGGCATCGGAGTCGCCGCCCTCGCCGCGGCAGCGCTGCAATTCTGGCATCCCTTCGATGTCACGGTCGCCGACCTGGGCGCCCACGCCGCGGCGGCCGCGATCGTCTGCACCGCGATCATCACGACGGCCCGCCGTGCCTTCCCGGTTGCTCCGACCAGCACGCGCCCGGCGAACGGATAAGTGCGGTAAGATATCCAAATATCAACAACGTGTTACCGAAATGGAACCGGTTGGCGTGCGGCCGCGTTTCCGACCGAATGAGCGATCAATTGGACTACTATCGCGCCATCGCCGCCTATTGCGAGCGCATGTTTCGCGAAGCCACCACCATGGAAATGAAGACGTCCTGGCTAAGGCTGGCGATGAACTGGCGCGCCCTCATTCCCCAAACGGCGCAGCCGGACAGCGGCGAAGCGGGTCCGCAGCCCGCAGGCCAAGACGAGCCCGCCGAATAAGCTCTGGAGCAGGTTCCGACCAGATGGAACCTGCTCTAGGTTTTCAGTAGCCTCTTCTCCAGTGCACGCGCCAGACGAAGATAATCCTCGGAGATATCGAGGAGAAGTTCCCTGGCCTCGGCGCAGTTCATGCGCTCAGCCACAGCGCGCAGTTCCTGCGCCCGCGTGCGATAGCCTGCGATCTTTTCGACGTCCCCGGCCAACGTGTTCCACCCCACGCAGGCCCCCCTCGCCAAGGCTTTAGTATGAGTCGTAAATCCCACGCAAGCACAAAGCGCGTGGAACCCGGTGAATGCACAGGGAACCGTGTGCCATTGTCGAACCCTCAGGAACCCACGCGGCGGTTTATTTGTGCGGCCTCCACAGGCACCGCCCTGCTCTCGCCCAGCAGCAGCCACTGCTTCGCGAGATTCAGCCACACGACCCTTCTGTCGGGAGTCGCGGCCCGCTCCGCCATCTGGTGGCAGAATTCTGCCTGCAACAGCCACTCGACATGCTTTTGATCCATGATACGCCTGACCCTGGCCCTTGGTCCGTGCACTAACGAAGGTGTTAACGTCCGGTTCCACGCTTAATGATCAATTAACTCGTCCGTACCCGATTTATCCGTACGCCGCCGTACCTACTTTAGCAGCCTTATTTCGGCGCGGTCTCCGCCGCCCGGCACTGCCATCGCGTCGCTCGTCAGCACCACGCGGATATAAAGTCCGGGCGCGCCGCCACTGGCCGAGATGATGTTCTGGATCGCAGTGTAGCGATCTTCAACGACATTGGACCCGCCGGGAACAGCCGGGGGGACCGCGATCTCGATCCTCGAAGCTTTGCGCAGCTTTGCCGCCGCCGCCGCCTCACGCACGATCTCCTGTGCGTCAGACGCGAGCTGCGCCGTACGCGGAGCGAAAAACACCACATAATGGTCTGGCGGCAGTGGCGCCGCGGCGCGGAAGGTGCCGCAGCCCGCGAGCAGAATCAGCACCACACTGGCGAGAAACCTGCGCAACATGACGCCCTCCGACATGTCGAACGGCCCCGATAACGGCAATCGCCGTCTCAGGTTCCGTTATCCCGCGTTTCATGGCAAGAATATTTCCGTTAAGATTGCTTACACGGACGACTCTCGCCTCGCCCTTTCGCGAAATTTCACGCGGAGACGCGACGGATACGGCCATGGCTGAGCGCCGCTTCTGGGCCCCACGCGCGAATGAGAAATCGGCAAGGCCGATTTCCGCGCGTGGGATGCGGCCGTGAAGATCAGGCCAAATGGTAGAATCCGGCGAGCGAATCGAGCGCCACCTTGAGCGCCAGCGGAAGCTTGGACACCGGCTCCCCCAGCCGGCGCGCCGCTTCATGAATCGCCACATTCTCCAGCACCACGAGTTCGAGGATCCGGAAGCCGAGGCCGCCGACATGGGCGCGCGCCGCATTCATCCGCCGGATCGCATCGCATTTGATGTCGCCCGGGAAGGATCGCGCCCCGAAACCTTCGCCCCGGTCTGGCCCCGCAAATACCAGCGGCAGGGCGTAACCGCCGATCGCCGCCAGTTCGCGGTCGCGCTGCAAGCGCCGCCCGGCGCCGTGCTGTGCCACGTCAATGTGCCCGTGCCCGAGCAGCCATTCCAGCCGGTCGACCTGGATGTTCTGCACTGCTGTCCCCCGCTGGCGAAATTCTGGCGCCTCGCCGTCATAGCCGGCTGGTTTTGAATTCCGTCCGGGTTTGTCGCCGCTCATGGCCTCACTTCCTCGAACGGACGGATTTCGATCCGGACGCCATTGACCGGCCCCCAGGCGAGCTGAAGCCGCCGCAGCACGGCCGAATCCGCCGCCGCGATCAGTCGCGACGCAATGAGAACCTCAAGGCAGGCATTGGGGAGTTCGCCGATCACACGCCGCGCCCGTCCATCGCGGAAGGTCAAACTCACCTCCACCGGTCCGACGAATGGGCGCACCCGCCGGCTGAGGATCGTGTCCAGCGCCACCGCGCGCCATCCGTTGTCGGCTGCAGGCCCCAATGCCGGCAGCGGCAATTCCACCACCGCTGGTCCCCGCGCCCGCAAATGCGCTGTTTCCCGCCTGAATGCCCGTTGCACCGCCGCCATTTCCTGTTCCCTTTCCCTGCTGACGGCGGCACCATATAGGACAATTCCTATTACTGCAAGAGGTATAATCCTAGTAGCGGAATAGGTTCGTTCCGTCTAGACTGTGATTCGATGGATGTGCGCGAATTCCTGCGGATGAAACTGGCCGAGCAGAGGCTTTCGATGAAGGAAGCCTCGGAGCAGATCGGCCGCAATCACGCCTATCTGCAGCAATATTTCGAGCGCGGAATTCCTGCGGAACTGCCGGAAGAGCCGCGCGAAAAACTGGCCGAACTCATCGGCGTCGATCCCGATCTCTTGCGCGGGACCGCTCCGCCGACGCGCACGGGTGTACGCAAGCCGTTTATCCGTCTGCCGCCGACCACCGCCGAACGCATCCCGGTCATGGGCGTGGCTGAAGGCGGTGGCGAAGGCAAGTCGTTGTGGAACGGCGAAATCGTTGATCACGTCGCCCGGCCGCCGTCACTCTCCGGCGCGCCCAACGGTTATGCGACCTATGTGATCGGCACCAGCATGGAGCCACGCTATCACCCCGGCGAAATGATTTATGTTCACCCCGGCAAACCCGTGGCCTTCGGGAACTATGTGCTGGTTCAGCTCAAGCCCCCTGCCGAAGGTGAACCGCCGCTGGCGCTGATCAAGCGGTTCGTGAAAAAAACAGCGACCAAAATCGTGCTCGAACAGTACAACCCGCCCAAACAGCTGGACATCCCGGCGCGCGATGTCGTTTCGATTCACAAGATCGTCGGCAGCGGCGAGTAGTCTTGGACATCTCGCCGGCGGCATCCCACGCGCTCAGCCATCTCTCGCTCCTCGCTTCTCGCTCCTATTTTTCTCGCTTCTCGTTCACGTTTTGACTGCTGCCAGCAGCCGCGCCAGCGGAGGATTGGTCTCATCGAACACGTAATCGACCCGCTCAGCCGCCACGGCTCCGCGCACGCCATGCGTACGCAACAGGGCGACCGCGCGCGACAACTCCTCCCGGCGGCACA
>JAGWSK010000505.1 GCA_028869355.1 Alphaproteobacteria bacterium
CCTCGGCTCCTGGCCGGACAATGCGAACCTCGATAAGGCGCGCCGGCTCTTGTGGCCTATCAAGCAGAAATACGGCTCGAAAATCTCCTGGGCCGACCTCATGGTCCTTGCCGGCAATGTCGCGCTCGAATCGATGGGCTTCAAGATATTCGGCTTTGGCGGCGGGCGCCCTGATGTGTGGGAGCCCGACGAGATCGTCTACTGGGGCAAGGAGAAAGCCTGGTTCCCTGATCCTCATAGCGACGAGCGCTACAGTGGCGTCCGCGATCTTGAGAATCCATTGGCTGCCGTGAATATGGGCCTCATTTACGTGAATCCGAATGGGCCGAACTTCAAGCCGGATCCGGTTGCCGCCGCCGTCGACATTCGCGAGACCTTCAAGCGCATGGCGATGAACGACGAGGAGACGGTTGCGCTCATCGCCGGCGGACACAGCTTTGGCAAGACTCATGGCGCCGGCGATGCCGCGCTGGTGGGTCCCGAGCCGGAAGCTGCGCCCATTGAGGAGATGGGCCTCGGCTGGAAGAGCCGCTACGGCACAGGGAAAGGAAAAGACGCGATCACGGGCGGCCCGGAAGTCACCTGGAGCACGACGCCGACGAAGTGGAGCAATAGCTTTTTCGAGAACCTGTTCAAATATGAATGGGAGCTGGAGAAGAGCCCGGCTGGGGCCAATCAATTCAGAGCGAAGGGCGCTGGCGCCACGATTCCGGATGCCTTCGACCCGTCGAAGCGTCATACGCCGACCATGCTGGTCACGGACCTCGCGTTGCGGATGGATCCGGCCTACGAGAAAATTTCCCGGCGCTTCTTGGAGCATCCGGATGAATTCGCGGACGCTTTCGCCCGGGCGTGGTTCAAGCTCACGCACCGTGATATGGGCCCCCGCGCGCGCTACCTCGGCCCGGAGGTCCCGGCGGAGGAGCTGATCTGGCAGGATCCTGTCCCCAGCGTCGATCACAAGCTGATCGGCGCCAAGGACGTTGCCGATCTCAAGGCCAGGATCTTCGCCTCTGGACTTTCCATCTCCGACCTGGTCAGGACCGCTTGGGCCTCTGCGGCAACCTTCCGCGGCTCCGACAAGCGCGGCGGGGCGAATGGCGCACGTATCCGTCTCGCGCCGCAGAAGGATTGGGAAGTCAACCAGCCTGCCCAATTGGCAAACGTGCTCGAAACCCTTGCGGGCATTCAGAAGGCCTTCAACGGCGCTGCCAGCGGAGGCAAGAAAGTGTCGCTCGCCGACCTGATCGTTCTTGGCGGCTCAGCCGCCATCGAGCAGGCCGCGAAGAAGGCAGGGCACGACGTGACCGTTCCCTTTACGCCTGGCCGCACGGATGCGTCGCATAAGCAAACCGATGTGGAGTCCTTTGCCTATCTCGAACCGGTCGCGGACGGGTTCCGCAACTACCTGAAAGCCAAGTTCAACGTACCGGCGGAGGAGCTGCTGATCGACAAGGCGCAACTCCTGACGCTTACCGCGCCGGAGATGACGGTTCTCGTCGGCGGCCTGCGCGTGTTGGGCGCGAACCACGGCACGTCGCAACACGGCGTCTTCACGATTCGTCCGGAGACGCTGACCAACGACTTCTTCGTGAACCTCCTCGACATGAGCACCGAGTGGAAAGCGACTTCGGATGAAAATGTGTTCGAGGGACGGGATCGCAAGAGCGGCAAACTGACGTGGACCGGGACCCGTGTCGACCTCGTCTTCGGTTCGAACTCCGAGCTGCGCGCGGTTGCCGAAGTCTACGGCGCCGACGATGCAGAAGCGAAGTTCGTGGCCGACTTCGTGGCGGCGTGGACCAAGGTGATGAACGCCGATCGCTTCGACCTCGCTTGACCTCTTTCCAGAGGGCAAGACTCCGTCCGTATACACCGGGCGCGCTTCGATTTTGCCTGGACCCGAACGACGTGGCCCAAAATGCCAGTCCGCGAACACCGAATCACCGCTGCAGATTTGCTTCCGCCCGACATCTATGCCGGAGAACGCGACGCTCGCCGGCGCGCATTGATTCCGGTTAAGCGCGACCGGCGCATGGAAGTCGGGCCGTTCGTCACTTTTTATTTCGAAAATTTCGCCACGATGCTGGCCCAGGTGCAGGAGATGCTGCACATCGAGCGCGGCGGCGAAGCACAGATCGCCGGCGAATTGGAAACCTATAACCCGCTGATCCCCCACGGATCGGAACTGATCGCAACCATGATGATCGAAATCGACGAGCCGGCACGCCGGGCGGCAACGCTGTTGAAGCTCGGCGGAATCGAGGAACGCGTCTGGATGCAAATCGGGCCGGAACGGATCGCGGCAAGCCCGGCGGATTATGCCGACCACACCACACCGGACGGCAAGACTTCATCAGTACACTGGCTACGGTTCAGGTTCACGCGTGGGCAAATCGAGCGGTTCCGGAATCCGGCAGAACCGGTCGTACTCGGAATCAATCACGAAAATTACGGTCACATGGCAACCGTGGGCGCCGGCAAGCGCGCCGAACTGGCGAAGGACTTCGACTGATCATCCGCCTACGGTGGAACCGGTCCGCACAGCTTGCGTTTGCGAAACCAGGAGGGGGCACACATGGCAGGAGATTGATGATGGCCGAGACCACAGCCCGGCAACGCAAAACCGCCGGACGAGTGATGCATGAATACGCCGCCGCAAGGCATCGCTGAGAAGCGAGTAGAGAGAAGCGAGGAGCGAGACACAAAAAACAAAAATAGCGAAGCGCGGCTTCAGGCCCCCGCGCGCGAATCAGAAATTGCCAAGGGCGATTTCCGCGCGCGGGATGCGGCCGTCGCGTTACGGTCCATGTTTGATGCGGTCGGGCGCGGGAATGCAGAACGGACCGAATTCGGATTCTTCGCAGCCATAGGCCTGGCCCGTCCAGCGGTCCAGCTTCCACGCGACATTGTTCCCGGAAATGGTGATGATGGTGTAGCGGCCGCTGTACATTGCAGCCGCGCTGGCAATCGCCGTTGCCACCACGATTGTCAACCCGATGATCAGGACATTCACGGTGCGCATCCTCTGCCCCTCACAGTTTTAGTCTTCCATTACAGATATCCCGGTACAGCTCCGGCGTCAGCGCGCGGTATTGGCCGGTCGCCGCGTCACGCACGAATAGCGGATCGCGGATGGTCCATGGATCGAAACCTTCCTGTTGCAGCTGGATCTTGCGTTGCTTGAATGTGCTTGTGGCCTCGATCTGCTTCTGGAACCGCAAGAACACGGGACGGGCAAAGAAGGGCAAATTGCTGTCCAGATATTCGGGGAAGCGGTCGAGATCGAACTTTTGCCCAGTGACCATAGACGCCATGCCGGCCTTACCCTCGGCGCCCGGGACTTCGACTCCGTAGACATTGGCTTCGCTGACGCCCGGAAATATTGAGAGCGCCTCTGCGACCTCAGAGGTAGCGACATTCTCGCCTTTCCAGCGGAAAGTGTCGCCGGTCCGGTCGATGAAGTAGAAGTAACCATGTTTGTCGCGCCGCATCAGATCGCCGGTGCGAAACCATGCGTCGTCTTTTTTGAATGCGTTGCGCAGGATTTTCCTTTCGGTGTCGGTGCGGCTGGTATAGCCGTCGAAGCGCGAGCGCGGATCATTGGCGTCGATTTTACCGATCGCCTCACCGATTTCATCGCGATCGGTTTCGCGGCAGAATCCGTCCTCGCCGCGCACGACCTCGCCTTTTGCGATGTCGTATTTGACCAGCCGGACCTTGAGAACACCGCGCGCATACCAGGGGATGCGGCCGATGGCTCCGATCTTGCCGTCATAATTGATCAAGCCGACATTGCCTTCGGTCGCGCCGTAGAACTCCATGATGCGCGGAATTTGAAAGCGGCTCTGAAACCGGGCCCAAATCTCCGGCCGCAAGCCGTTGCCGACGGCGATGCGCAGTGAATGTTTGCGCTCATAGACATGCGTCGGCGCGTTCAAAAGGTACCGGCACAGCTCGCCGATATACTGGAACAGGGTTGGCCGGTATCGCCAACAGTCGTCCCAAAACTCGCCGGCGGAGAATTTGCCGCGGATGATCACCGATCCGCCGGCCAGAAAAGCCGGACCGAGCGCCGCGATCCCGCCGGCGGAGTGGTAGAGCGGCAGCACGTCATACATGCGATCCTGAGCGCTGCCGTTCACCGCGCCCTGAAACGCACTCATGATATGCAGCAGGCGCATATGGCTGATATTCGCGGCCTTGGGCAAACCGGTCGTTCCGGATGTGTAGATGTAAAAAGCCTTGTCACGGCAGAACACGTCCTCCCGCTCATTGGCCAGAAGCGCAGATCCGGACTGACGGGCGAGCGCAGCATCCAGATCTTCAAATCCACCCTTTGCACCACCGGTCAGCCACAACACGGGATGCGATTCCAGCCCGGCGATGGCCGTGGCATAGGCGTCGGTCAACTCGGCGCCGATGATCAGATGTTTCGCACCGGCCATTGCCAGCGAATGCGACAGTGGCTGACCGGCAAGGTGGGTGTTGACCAGCGCCACGATGATGCCGCGCTTCACCAGACCGAGCCAGGCGATGATGTATTCCGGGCGATTGTCCATGAACAGAGTGACAACATCGCCCTTCTTCAGCCCGATATCCCTGCTCCAGCGGGCATAGCGGTTGGCGGCTTCGTCCACTTCGGCCCACGTCAGCATCCGGTCCTGGTGGAACAAGGCAGGGCTTTGCGGTCTTCGCCGGGCCCAGCGCTCCGTCCATCGGGTGATCGAAAGTCTGGAATCGGGATGGACGTGCCGCGTCAGCATCAGGGTTCGCGCGATCGCGCTGGCATAGATTGCTTCGCGTGCGATTGCCCCAGTCAGGGCCATGGCGCTGGCACTCCATCATAAACACCGGCGCAAAACAGAATAGGTACAAGACCATTCCGGTCAAGCGCAGGCGGGCAAAATGTCTGTTTACAGACGAACAAGTGTTTGCCGGGTTAATATGCGATCCGGCGCCGGCCCTCACCCCTTGAATTCTTGCCTTGTGACGATGGGCTCAGACGGCTAATTTCCGCCGCCCTTCACCCCAAAGAGTATTGCCAGCCGCGTGCCTGACCATATCCAGAACACCCGTCCGGCATCGGATGCGCTGGAAACGCGTTTATCCGCCGTGAAAACTCTGCAGGATTCGGAAAGACCGGCCCGCCGGGGTGAACCTGTAGCGGCGCAAAATCCGGTCCGCCGCCAGGCCACGCTGACCCTGGCCGCGCTGGGGATCGTCTATGGCGATATCGGGACCAGTCCGCTCTACGCGTTCCGGGAATCGGTCCTGTCGGTGCAGGGCATGGCTGATCAGACCCGCGCCGTCCTTGGAGTCGTGTCGCTGATCCTGTGGTCCCTGATCATCGTCGTGACAGTCAAATATGTGATTTTCATCCTGCGGGCGGACAACAATGGCGAGGGCGGTGTACTGGCGCTGTCGCAGCTTGCGCACCGCTCACCGGGGCTTGGCCGGCGAATGAAATCCGCCATCGTCATTGCCGGCGTGCTCGGGCTGGCACTGTTTTATGGCGATGGCCTTCTGACTCCGGCGATTTCCGTCCTGAGCGCGGTTGAGGGCATCGCGATTAATAATCACCAGCTACAACCGCTGGTACTGCCGCTGACGGTTGCGATCATGATCGGATTGTTCCTGTTGCAGAATCGCGGTACAGCCCGCGTCGGCGGAATGTTTGGCCCGATCATGGTGATCTGGTTTGCCGTCCTCGGTTATGTCGGGTTCGTGTCAATCCTTCAGAAACCGTCCATCCTTTTGGGCATCAATCCCTGGTACGGAATTTCGCTGGTGGCCCGGAACCCGACAATGGGTTTTTTCACTCTCGGCGTGGTGTTTCTCGCGGTCACCGGCGCTGAGGCGATGTATGCCGATATGGGGCATCTCGGGCGCCGCGCCATACGCATTGCCTGGCTGGCTCTGGTATTGCCGTCACTGATCCTGAACTATCTGGGACAAGGCGCTGTGATATTGCGCGACCCCAAAGCGGCCGACACCGCCTTCTTCTCCACGGTTCCTGCCTGGGCCCATTATCCCATGGTGTTGCTCGCGACCGTCGCCACCGTCATCGCCTCGCAGGCGGTGATATCCGGGGTCTTTTCCATCACCCAGCAGGCGGTCCAGCTGGGACAATTGCCGCGGATGGAAATCCGCCACACCTCGGCGACCGAGTACGGCCAGATTTATGTCCCGCGCGTCAATTGGCTCCTCCTGTTTGGAACCGTGCTGATCGTGCTGATGTTCCGGTCTTCCGGAGCG
>JAGWSK010000506.1 GCA_028869355.1 Alphaproteobacteria bacterium
TCCGGCTGCTGTGCCGCATGGGGATGATCGGGACCGGCATAGACGCGCAGATTGGCGAATTGGTGCTTGCCCAGTGGTCCGCGCGGCAGCATGCGTTGTACCGCCTTTTCAACCACCCGTTCCGGCGTCTTGCCGGAGAGAAAATCCTCCGGAACCCGCTCCTTGATGCCGCCAATATAACCGGTGTGCCAGTGATAGGTCTTGCCGGTTCGCTTGTTGCCGGTCAGCAGCACTTTGCCGGCATTGATGACGATGACATTGTCGCCGCAATCGAGATGGGGCGTGTACATCGGCTTGTGCTTGCCGCGCAGGCGCGTTGCGATAATGGCCGCAAGCCGGCCGACGACCAGCCCTTCGGCGTCGATCAGCACCCACTTCTTCTGTATCTCGGAGGCTTTGGCCGAATAGGTTTGCATGATACGATTCCCGAAATAACCGCACGGTCCGCGCACCGGCCCGGCCGCCGCCATGTAGCCGCCGGCAGATGCGCGGTCAAGCAATTTGGCCGGTAATGCCGGCGATTTCATCGTGCGGTATTATTTTACCGTATACCTTGAAAGTGATCCAGTGAGCCAGAATTCCGCCCCGCCACCCGTTCTTACCCATGAACAGGAAGGCATTGCCACATTCACCCTGAACCGGCCGGATGCCCGTAATCCCCTGTCCAGGGCGATGATGGGGGCACTGCAACTGGCGCTCGACGAAGCCGCTGAAAAACCATCCACGCGGGTCATCATCATCGCCGCCAAAGGACCGGTGTTCAGCGCCGGGCACGATCTCAAGGAAATGACCGCGTTCCGGTCGGACGGTGACCATGGTCTCGCGCGCTATCGCGAGATTTTCACCCAATGCAGTCACCTGATGCAGACAATCGTGCGTCATCCGAGACCGGTCATTGCGCAGGTGCAGGGAACGGCGACCGCGGCCGGTTGCCAATTGGTGGCAAGTTGCGACCTGGCGCTTGCATCCAGCGAAGCACGGTTCGCGACGCCGGGTGTCAATATTGGATTGTTTTGTTCGACTCCAATGGTGGCACTCTCGCGCGCAGTACCGCGCAAATTCGCCATGGAGATGTTGCTGACCGGCCAGCCGATATCGGCCGATCAGGCGGAACGCATTGGACTCATCAACCGGGTGGCCGCACCCGGGAAGCTGGAAGCGGAAACGCGCGCACTGGCGCAGCTCGTCGCGCGCAAACCTGCGGCGACACTGAAAATGGGAAAGGTCGCGTTCCAGCACCAGCTCGAACTGGGCCTGACCAATGCCTATGATTATGTCGGCGAAGTCATGGTGCAGAACATGCTTCACGCCGAAGCCGTCGAAGGTATCTGCGCATTTATCGAAAAACGCTCCCCCAACTGGCCGAAATCCTGATGTACCCCAATTATCCCGACGCGCTGATCGCGCGCATCCTTCGCAGCGTCCACCGGATTGCAATGATTGGCACTTCGCCAAATCCGGCGCGCCCATCCTATTTCGCGATGAAATATCTGCTCGACAAAGGTTTCGAGATCATCCCTGTCAATCCGGGACAGGCCGGCAAAGACATCCTTGGGCAGAAGGTTTATGGGCGCATCGCCGATTTGCCAGCCCCGATCGACATGATCGACATCTTCCGCAATTCCGCGGCCGCCGGTCCGATCACCGACGAAGCCCTCGCCGAAAAAGATCGGCTCGGACTCAAAGTGCTGTGGATGCAGCTCGGGGTGATCAATGAAGAAGCGGCAAAGCGCGCCGAAGCCGCGGGGCTCACGGTGATCATGAACCGCTGTCCGAAAATCGAATATGGCCGGCTGTCGGGTGAAATCGGCTGGTATGGAGTCAATCGCCGCGTCATCGACAATCGCAAGCCTTTCGCCTTCAGTCAGGGCGGAACGCTCAGGCGTGATTAGGAACATCCCATGACCGAATACGGTTTTGATACGCTCGCCGTGCATGCGGGCGCACAGCCGGACCCCGCGACCGGAGCACGCATCACGCCGATTTATCAAACCTCCGCCTATGTTTTCGAGAATGCCGACCAGGCCGCTGCTTTGTTCAATCTGCAGGTATTCGGAAACATCTACTCGCGCATCATGAATCCTACGGTGGCGGTGCTGGAGGAACGCATCGCGGCGCTGGAAGGCGGGACCGCAGGATTGGCCGCATCATCCGGGCATGCGGCGCAGCATCTGGTGTTTCACACTTTGATGGAGCCGGGTGGCGAATTCATTTCCGCACGTCAGCTATATGGCGGATCGGTCAACCAGTTCAGCCAGGCCTTTGCCAAATATGATTGGCATGTGCGCTGGGCCGATGCGACCAATGCGGACAGTTTCGCCCGCGCCGTCACCGGCAAGACCCGCGCGATTTTCTGTGAAAGCATCGCCAATCCAGGCGGCGTGATCAGCGATCTCGAGGGCATCGCCCGAGTGGCCCAACAGGCGGGCGTCCCCTTCATCGTCGATAACACGCTGGCGACGCCCTGGCTGATCCGGCCGTTCGAATGGGGCGCGCATATCGTGGTGCATTCCGCGACGAAATTTCTCGGCGGCCACGGCAATTCACTTGCCGGTGCAATTGTCGAATCCGGCACATTTGATTGGGCGAAGAGCGGCAAATACGGGACTCTGACCGAGGACAATCCGTCCTATCACGGCATCCGCTTCTACGAGACCTTTGGCGATTTCGCATTTTGTGTCGCTGCGCGCGCCCTGTCGTTGCGCGACCTTGGCCCATGTCTCGCTCCGGAAAATGCATTCCTGACACTCACCGGCATCGAGACCCTGCCGCTGCGCATGAAACGCCACTGCGAAAACGCGCTGGCGATCTCCGAATGGCTATCGCGCGACAACCGGGTCGAATGGGTGAACTATGCCGGTCTTCCCACGCACCCGCTGCACGCCGCACATCGCAAATACTGCCCGAAGGGAGCGGGATCGGTATTCACCTTCGGGCTGCGTGGCGGTTTCGATGCCGGGATGAAACTTGTGAACAAGGTGCGGATTTTCAGCCACCTCGCCAATATCGGCGACACGCGCAGCCTGATCATCCATCCGGCATCAACAACCCACCGCCAGCTCTCCGATGAGGACCGGGTCAAGGCGGGCGCCGGTCCGGAAGTCGTCCGGCTGTCGGTTGGAATCGAGGATGTGAAAGACCTCATCGCCGACCTCGATCAGGCGATGGGCTGATCGCCCGCGTTAATCAAGGCGCATCTGCAATCCGGACTTTCTCCGGCTCTTGCGTCGGGATCGAGTCGGCGAACAGCCAGATTTATGTCAACTATGGCACCGAAACGCCCGAGATCATTCGGGCACCAAAAGGCTGATGCTGATCGGCCAGAA
>JAGWSK010000507.1 GCA_028869355.1 Alphaproteobacteria bacterium
CGCACCTGATGGTCGCGCTCCCAGATCATCCACACCTCGTTTGGCGTCTGGATGAAATAAACCGGCTGGGCCACGAACAATAATTGTCCCGGCGTGCCGCCCGGCCAGCAACGGGACTGGGCCGCAAAAGCGCGATGACCGTTGCGCACCATGTCGTTGTGCATTTTCACGACGCTCGCCGCCCACGGCGTCAGGTTGGGATTGTTTTCGTCCGCGATCCGCTCACCGTCCTTGCTGACGCCGCTTCTCAACGTCGGGCCGGCTTTTCCCTCCACAGGACGGAAACCGCCACCCATCGGTTGCCAGCCAAAATCAGCCGAGGAGAGATTCGGAATATCGCTGCTCTGCGTCTGCGCTTGTGCAAGCACGCCTGCCGCAAGAAATGCAATCAGCGCCGCGCCGGACAATATGGCTGTTTTGTTCATCCCATCCTCCCCGCTATGCCCAGAACGTCGTTTGCGCGACTTCAGAAATCCCCTTTGTCCGCGATGTGCAGTTTCCACTGGTGTAGGAACAGATTGCCCTCGATGCACACCTCTTCGGTGTAGGGCGTGGTCACGCGCCGGAAGCGCTGCCTGGCCGACCACGGCTTTTCGAATGTGTCCGGATCCTCCACCGTGAATGTGACCTCCAGGATGCTGTCGTTTTCGATGATCCGCCACCGCTCGGTGACATGCAGTTTGTCGCTGTGCGGCGTGCGGAAATTGTCGACCATCGTGCCGGCTTTCAGGCCGACCGTGTCCACAACCAGCGTGTCGCCTTCGTAATGGCCGACCGATTCTCCGTACCACGACAGTTTCGGACTCGCGGAATGCGGAACACCGAGATAGACGTGGCGGACCTGCTGATCGCCGCCGAACAACATGGTGACCTTGTTCTTCTCCTGCAGGAAGAACACCGGCTGGAAGCCGAACTGATCGAATCCGGGAACGCCCGCGGGATCGCAGGATGAACGCGCGGTATAGGCGATCTTTCCGGCGATGATCTCCTCATTGTCCTTCTTCATCACCTCCTTCGCCCATGGCTTGACGTTCGGGTTGGAGTTGAGATCGGCGATCCAGTAAGTCGGCTGCCGCCCGCGATTGTTGGGAACATGCGGATAGCGCGCATCCTGTTTGAAATAGGGCTGGCCGGGAATCTCGACCAACCCGCCGCCGTTGAACGTGCCCTCATTGACCCAGCCGGTGCCGGAGAAATCCGGCGGCGCTGTTTGCCCCGCGATTTGCGCCGATAAGGGCGCGATCAATACTGCAACAGCGACGACGGCCGCGCTGCTTCCGGCAATCATGCGCATGTACGAGTTCAGCTTTGACATGATCCGCCCTCCGTCCGCCAAGAAGACCGATGCCTGCAACCAATGGTAATTATATGCCCGAAAGCGGCAGTCCGCCTATCCAGTTATCTTGCGGCCGAAGCCGGTGCAGGCTGGTTGCGCCCGGTGGCAATGCCGGAATCAACGGCGGACTCTCGCCGCTGCGTGGCCGAATCAAAAATCCGCTCTTGCGGCCACCGGATTTCGGACGAAATTCGCAAGGTTCGCGAGATTGTTCTCGGCACAAGGCTCTTCGAACAACGTCGCGGGCTGGCGTTGATGCTGGTATCGCACCATGCCCGACCATGGCGCGTTGAATGCACCCGGATCGTCCACCGTGAAGATCACCTGCAGAATGCCGTTATCCGCCATCCTGAACCGTTCGATCACATGCAACTGGGTGGTGTGCGGCACACTGTAACGATCATCGACAAATGTCCGGTCATTGAAGCCGATCGTATCGACGACCAGTTCGTCGCCGTCATAACGGCCAACCGATTCGCCGTACCATGATGGCTGCGGATGCGCGGAATGCGGCACATCCATATAAATATGCCGGGTCTCATTATTCGCCTGGTGGATCATCACGATCTCTTTCGGCGTCTGGATCATGTAGAGACTCTCGGCGCCGCCCGCGTAGAGCAGGAATTGGGGCACTCCTGCCGGCATGCAGTTTGCCCGCGAGGTCCAGCGCAATTTCCCGGCCAGCACGTCGTCATTCCCTTTCTTGAGGGCATCGACAACCCACGGCTTGAGGTTCGGATTGTTGAGGTCGGCAACGCGCAACGGCGCAGTGACCGGAGTCCCGGCATTGTTCGGAGCCGTCGCCATGATGGGATGTGCATGGTCATAGGTGACCGGTCCGATGCCGGCCGGAGGCGGCATATATTCCTGCCCTTCGATCGCGACCCATGGCCGATCGATGGAGGTCAGACCAGGAATGCCGTTTTCGCCAGTCGCATATCCGTCGGCCGTGACGGCGCCGGTGCAGAACAAGCCAGCGGCCAAACCAATCGAGCATTTATCGGGCATGCTTCCCTCCCCGCCCAGGAATTGCAGCGATAAGATACCAAACTGTGTCAGGATTGCACCGTGTTACAGGATACAGCTTGTCAGTCACCTGGGCGTTCTGTAGCAATTCCGCGAAATAAACCGGTGCAATTCGCAACCCGGTCAGGGAGGTGGGAGTGACGTTCAGCAA
>JAGWSK010000508.1 GCA_028869355.1 Alphaproteobacteria bacterium
CGAAGCTCCGTATGGTGAGAGCAAGGCGCTCGCGGACTATGAGCGCATGGGTGGCGCAAAAGAGATTCTCGCCACCATAGGCTCGTACCTGAAACCGGATGCGCCGGGATTCACGGCTCCCACCCAGCGCTGGAACCTCGTGCCCGCACCCGGCCTGCTCAGCACAGCAAAACCGGCGCAATTTGCCTCTCACGTGAGATCCTATCTTTTCGATAACAGCCGGAACGTGAATGTAGGCCTTCGTTACGTCGTCGTAGTGCCGGAAAATTTCGGTCTGGCGCCGGGACAGGACAGTTCGGTCGAAATTTGGCGTGACGCGCCGGCAACCAACAATTTCGCCAGCTTCATCGCCGCTACTTTCTCGAACGAATTGAGGATTCAGGCTCTGGCTCCGGCAGGTTTTGACCGCCAGAAGCTGACGCTGGATTTGGGGCGCGCCGCCGCCATCAAGGAGAGATCGGCTGCCGATCCATCTGAAACAGGGGCCGCAAATCGTGACCGGCTGAAAGCACTTTTGCCGGGAGTTCTGGCCTATCTGCTGATGTTATCGGTTCTCAGCAATGCCGGTATGCTTTTGGGCGGCGTCATCGAGGAAAAATCGAACCGCGTCGTCGAACTCATCCTCTCTTGCACCAGCGCCACAAAATTCATGGCCGGCAAACTTCTCGGTGCCCTTGGCTCCGCCCTGACGATGATGTGCATATTGATTGTGCTGGCCATGGGCGTGATGGCAGGTTTTGCCCCCGGCGGTCTGTCGCTTCTTTCGGGCCTGGGCGATCTGCCGTTTTATGTATACGTCGCGATGGCGATCTACTTTGTCGCTGCCCTTCTCATCTATTCCTCCATGTATCTCGCAATGGGCAGCATGATGCCCTCCGTGCAAGATGCGCAGTCCTTCGCCGCGCCGATGATGCTGGTTGTCATCCTTCCGGTATTTTTCATTTCCGCGGTCATCACGGCGCCGAACGGAGTGATTGCAACCGTTCTCTCCTGGATACCGATCTACACGCCATTTCTCATGATGTTCCGCCTGCCCTCGAATCCACCGGTTTTTGAAATCGTGGGAACATCACTTCTGATTGTTGCAACCACGGCGTTCATGTTGATTCAGATGGGCCGTGTCTTCGCCGCAAATGTTCTGGCAAGCGATAAGCCGCCGACATTCCGCACGCTTTTACAAAAAATGGCTGGACGATCGGTGGCCGGCCGGCAACGCCGCGAAGGTCTGCTTTCGGTGCGTCAGCCTTAATTCATTGCGACGGCGAGGGCCGAACGCGCACCGGCGTGATCGAGAATCGGACGAGGAACCATCACCCCATCAGACCTGATCGTCAGGCGTTCGCGTCTGTCCGTCTGTCGGCGACGGGTCACGGGCCGCTTTCCGTTCTGCCGACGCAGCCTCGCGCTTACGCAGCTTTTCCTGCTTCCGCTCGTTCTTCGCCCGTTCGCGGGATGCGCGTTCCTGATGATAATTGGGTTTGAAAGCCATGGTTCTCTCCGTTCGCCGGTGTATTTACGAGCGGCGCTGCAGGTGCAGCTTCTTGCGGGAGCCCGCTTTGCCCTGTGGTGATTGCTGGGGGACGGCAGGATTTGCTTCGTCCCGCGCCAATCGAAGCGATTTGAGTCTCGCCATTTTAGCCTCAGTCAGGGCTTTCATCCGGGCGACTTCGGCTTTCACGAAATCGTCCAAAGCTGCGGCCTTTTCTTCACGTACGCTCAGGCGATTTGCAGGTTTGGTCACACTTTGCCTCGTTCAAACGGGTGGGCGATTCGCATGAGTGTATCGCCCGCGCCCGACAGCAGGTTAAGCAGCCTTCAGATTGACGGCTTTGGAACCGCGCGCATCCGGCTGAACGTCGAAGGACACGCGCTGGCCTTCAGTAAGGAGGCGCATGCCCGCAGCCTCGACCGCCGTTGCGTGGACGAACACGTCCTTGCTACCGCCGTCCGGCGAGATAAAGCCGAAGCCTTTTTGAGTATTGAAGAACTTTACTGTTCCGATCATCGATTGCTCCTGATGATGTGACATGTCCCGCGAAAGCCAATGCTCGCGCCGCGACAAGGAGGAATCATCAGGAAAGACGGCTGTATCAGCCAGGCGCGCAACAAGTACGAGTCGGGTCTAAACAGTTGCGCTTCTTCTGACGGCCACCGTCGCTCTGCTTAAATAGGACGTCTCAATCAGTTTTGCAAGGGACGGAAACCCGGGGGACATTATTCCAGTACTGACTCGTTGCACTGGAACAGGCGAATTCCTGTTTCGTTGATGTAATCACCGAATGCATTTGAATGAAGCAACCGTGAATCTGCCGGCAAAATCTCTGTCCGCCTGCGGATTGACTTCGCCAGCCAATGCGAGCATATGAGCTGCGTTCCCTCGCAGTCGCACGACGGCACAATTCAGAGTGTCTGTCACCGCGAGGCAGCGTTTTCCAAATCCCCCGTTGCTCCAGATGTGCGTGGAAGACGGCAAACAGCCGTGAACGCGCATCCTGCCCGTTCCTGGTAGACAAGGTTTATTAGTGACTCTTTCGACATTTGCGGCCCTCGGCCTGGCCGAGCCGCTTCTGCGCGCGCTCGCCACCGAAGGGTATGACGATCCGACGCCCATTCAGTCGCAAGCCATCCCGCTCGCTCTTACGGGCCGCGACGTTCTTGGCATCGCACAGACCGGCACCGGAAAAACAGCGGCGTTCGGGCTGCCGATATTGCAGCGATTGGCGGAGAACCGCGCAACTCCCGCGCCACGTAATCCATGCGCGCTTATTCTCGCGCCTACCCGCGAGCTCGCCATTCAGATCGACGAATCCTTGAGGTCCTACGGTCGCAATCTGAAGCTCCGCCATGCCGTCATTGTTGGAGGCGTAAACCAGAACCCCCAGGTTCAGGCCTTGCGTTCGGGCGTTCATGTCCTGGTCGCGACGCCGGGCCGGCTGCTGGACCTCATGCAGCAAAAGCATGTTCAACTTCACGCGACAACCGCGCTCGTCATTGATGAAGCCGATCGGATGTTCGACATGGGTTTCATCCGGGATGTACGGCGCATCGTTTCGCATTTGCCGCAACGGCGCCAGACCATGCTCTTCTCCGCGACCATGCCGGGCGAAGTGGCGCATCTGGTGAAGGAAATTTTGCGCAACCCGGTAAGCGTAGAGGTGTCGCCGGCTCGCATTGCGGCGGAAAAAGTCGAGCAGCGCGTTTACTTCGTGCCGCGACAGGGGAAACGCGATTTGCTGGATGAATTGCTGCGCGACGCGTCCATGAAGCGGGTCATCGTCTTCACCCGCACAAAGCACGGCGCAAACAAGATCGCCGGCCAGCTTGCCAAGTCCGGACATGAAGCCCATGCGATTCATGGGAATAAGTCGCAAAGCGCGCGCCAGCGGGCGTTGAACGAGTTCCGCAATGGGCGCAGCCGCATTCTGGTCGCGACGGATATCGCCGCCCGGGGTATCGACATCGACGACGTAACACATGTTGTGAATTTTGAGATTCCGGAGGCTCCTGAGAACTATGTGCACCGCATCGGGCGCACTGCACGAGCCGGAAGCGGTGGGATCGCGATTGCGTTCTGCGATCCATCTGAACGGGATTCTCTCCGATCAATCGAAAGATTGCTGAAACAATCACTGACTCCCATGCGAGGAGACGCCCGAGCGCAGACCGCACAACAGCCCGCCAGCAGCCGGAACCGTCAACCCCAGCCGCGAAATCGCAGGAGTGTGGTTGCCCAGGGCCCACAGCCTGGCTCACTTAAAATCGGCCGGCTTGCCAGCAGGGCCCCATAAGCCACGTCATGTCTGTTTTGGGTGAGTCTCGAACGAGCCGCTAGTTGCAGCCGATTTCCGGAATCGGGTTGGAAACAATCAGAGCGCGCATTATGGGTTTGACCCTATTGCGGCCCGATGGCGCTTAAACAGTTGAGCGTAAGGACACAGGTGGCGATTATCGGCGGCGGACCGGCGGGTTTGCTGCTGTCGCAACTGCTCCACTTGAGTGGTGTGGACAACATCATTCTCGAGCGCCGCAGCCGTGCACATGTCGAGGGCCGAATCCGCGCCGGCGTGCTGGAGAGCCGCACGGCAGAGCTGCTCTATCGGGCGCAGGCAGGCGCACGCATGCAACACGATGCGCTTCTGCATGACGGTTTCAATCTGTGTTTTGGCCGCGATTGCCTGCGCGTCGATGTAAAAACGCTGGCGGGCACATCGCTGGTGGTTTACGGCCAGACAGAGATCACGCGCGATTTGTACGAACTCCGGCTGGCCGAGGGCGGGCAAATTGTTTTCGAGTCCGAAGATGTCGCTTTGCACGACATCACGGACAAACCGCGGGTGACCTACCGTCTTGATGGCGCACAGCGCGAAATTTCCTGCGATTTCGTGGCCGGCTGTGACGGATTCCACGGCATCAGCCGCGCCAGCATTCCGGCGGCTGCGCTGAAGACTTATGAGCGTTCGCTGCCGTATGGCTGGCTCGGAGTTCTGTCGGAAACGCCGCCGGTCGATGACGAACTGATCTATTCGCGTTCGGCGCGCGGGTTTGCGCTGTGCAGCATGCGGTCACGTAGTCTCAGCCGCTACTATGTTCAGTGCCCGTTGTCGGACAGCATTGCCGACTGGACGGACGCGCGATTCTGGGACGAATTGCGCCAGCGGCTCCCGGATTCAGCTGCTTCTCGCCTCATTTCCGGACCGTCGCTCGAGAAAAGCATTGCTCCCTTGCGCAGTTTCGTTTGCGAGCCGATGCGTTTCGGGCGTCTGTTTCTCGCCGGTGACGCCGCACATATCGTGCCGCCAACAGGGGCCAAAGGATTGAACCTCGCCGCGGCCGATGCGGGAGAACTCGCGGAGGCGCTGGTGGTGTACTATCGCGAGCATGATGATTCCGGACTGGAGAATTATTCCACGCGTTCCCTCCGCGGCGCATGGGCCGCGGTGCGCTTTTCGTGGTGGATGACCATGCTCACCCATCCGATGGGCGATGAATTTTCCGACCAGTTGCAGCGTGCGGAATTCGAGATGCTCAGGCGCTCGCTGGCGGCAGCCGAACTTCTGGCGCGGAATTATTGCGGAATGGGGAATCTCTAGTCCTCTCGATTATTGCAATGGACTTTCCCCCCTCCGTCGTGCTGCGCACGCCACCTCCCCCGCAAGCGGGGGAGGAAAATTGATCAGGCGCGGCTGAGTTTTTTCCTCCCCTGTTTACGGGGGAGGTGGTGAGCGCCGGAGGCGCGAGACGGAGGGGGGCTGCGAAACATTGGAGATGCCCGGCTCTAACCCCAGACATGGTGGGCAGTGCGGACGATGAATTCGAGTTTTGCCCATTGCTCGTCTTCGGCGAGAATATTGCCCTCTTCCGTGCTGGCGAAACCGCATTGCGGGCTCAGGCAAAGCTGATCGAACGCGACGAATTTCGAGGCTTCATCGATCCTGCGCTTGATCATGTCAGCGGTTTCCAGCGCCCCGGTTTTGGTTGTCACCAGTCCAAGCACGACCTGCTTTGATCCTTTGGGCAAAAAGCGCAGCGGATCAAATCCGCCGGCCCGGTCGCTGTCATATTCAAGGAAATAGCCGTCGTAATTGCATGTCCCGAGCAACGCCTCGGCCACCGGCTCATAGCCGCCCGATGTGATCCAGGTGGAGCGGAAATTCCCGCGGCAGACATGCGTCGTGATGCGCATGTCGGCCGGTTTGGCCTTAAGCACGCTGTTGACCATGCGCGCAAATGATTCGGGCAGCCGGTTGACATCGGTACCGCGTTGCCGCGCGCGTTCCACCTCCTCGGCAGAACAGAGATAGGCCCAGGCGGTATCGTCGAACTGCAAATAGCGGCAGCCGGCGTCATAAAATGCTTGCACCGCCTGCCGCCAGGTCGCAGACAATGCTTCGAACAGCGCGTCGCGGTCGGGATAGAGTTTGGTATCAAAGGATGCGGCGCGAAAATGCAGAACATTCGGGCTCGGTATGGTCATTTTGGGCATCGCGCGCGCGTGCTGGCGCAGAAACCGGAAATGATCGAGCATCGGGTGATCGGCGGGAAAACCAAGCCGGCCGGTGATGTGGGGCGCCTGGGCCTTGGTCTGAACGCCCTGAAACTGAATCCCGGATGCCGCTTCGCGGAGCTCGACCCCGTGTAACATTCCGAAAAAATCGAAATGCCACCACGAACGCCGGAATTCCCCGTCAGTCACCGCCTGTAATCCGATCTCCTCCTGCTTGCGGATCAGTTTCTCGATCTCACTGTCCTCGACGTGTTTCAGCGCGTCTGCGCCGATTTCGCCCGCGGCGCGGTGGGCGCGAGCATCGGCAATCGGACGGGTGCGCAGCAGACTGCCCACCTGATCGGCGCGAAACGGAGGTAAACTTCCGGGCGGCATGGGTTTCTCCGAACGCTGTCAAGCCCGACTATAGCGCCAGAACGGCCTGACACGGGGCAATTTGCCTGTTATATTTCACTCAACTTCGGCGTCGTCGGGAAGGCGCTCGAAACCACGGGAGGACTGCATGAAAAAACTGCTTGGCATGACAATCGTGTTCGGAGCCACCATGGTTGCGGCGAGTGCGCTCTATGCCGCCGCATCGGATATGCCCGATTGGGCTTATGGCGTTCCGCCGCCCGGACAACGGCCTAATCCACCGGTACGCGATGACGGGAAGATGCTGACGCTTCCCGGCTCCGACCTGCAATTCACCCTCAACAAGATCCGTGGCCGCGTCGACAACGACACGCCCAACCGCACGTCACCGGCCGACTGGTTCCCGAACGACCATCCGCCATTGCCAAAGATCGTCGCGGAAGGCGATCAGTCGCGTGGCATCGTCGCCTGTTCGCTGTGTCATTATCCGAATGGCAAGGGACGTACGGAAAATGCGAGCCCGGCGGGTTTGCCAAGGGACTATATCATCCGCCAACTGCACGACATGAAAGACGACATGCGCGTCAGTGGCGAACGCCGCAAACAGAACACCCAGCAGATGGTGAGCTTCGCCAAAGCAATGACGGACGAGGAGATCGTCCAGGCGGCGACCTATTTCTCGTCGCTGAAATGGACGCCGTGGGTCCGCGTTCAGGAGACCAACACCGTGCCAAAGACCCGCAGTCAGGGTGGCATGATGATTGCGCTGACCGGCGACCAGGCGGGCACCGAGCCGATTGGAAACCGCATTGTTGAAGTGCCGGTCGACGCGGTGCACACCGAGACGTTGCGTGATCCGCATTCCAGTTTCATCGCCTATGTTCCGGTCGGAGCAGTCGCGAAGGGCAAAGCGCTGGTCACCACCGGCGGCAACGGCAAAACCATCGCTTGCGCCACCTGCCATGGCGACGACCTCAATGGAATCGGGTCAGTGCCCGGGCTTGCGGGGCGTCTTGCCAGCTACAACGCGCGTCAACTCTATGACTTCAAGATTGGCGCCCGGCACGGCGATATGGCAGACCTGATGCACAAGGTCGCGGCCAATCTGAGCGGCGACGACATCATCAACATCACGGCCTATCTGGCGTCCCTGCCGGCGCCGGCGACGGTGGCCTATACCAAGACCGCAGCGCAGTAATTCGTCTGCATAAGGAAACGGCCGCGGGCTCACGCCTGCGGCCGTTTTTGTTTGGCATAACTCCAAAACGTTCCCCTCACCCAGCAGCGCCAAAGCGCGCGTGCAAAAGCGCACGCGCGGGCGCTGCGTCCCTCTCCCCCAAGGGGAG
>JAGWSK010000509.1 GCA_028869355.1 Alphaproteobacteria bacterium
GGCTGGCGTTTCCTGGCGCAGGATCGTCCGCGTATGAGAATCCCGTTCGGCCGCACGAGAATCCCGCTCAGCCGCCGCGTCTTGCTCAATGTCGAAGACGCGGTGCGGTGGCGGCCTGAGTTTTGATCCGGTCACTTCGCGCCGATCCGCGCAAGATCATTTTTATGATCGTAATGTTGTGGGCTGGCACTGGCGCCGCCGCACACGCGCCAAATCCATCCTGAAGTAACGACGAACTGCGCGAAATTGAAGCCATCCCGCGAATGGTATAGGCTCAGCCCAGGTTCGCGCGGGCCGGGCAATCCGCAATCGGCCGCCGTCCTCGGGAGGATCTCATGAAGCGGCATCTCACTACAGTTTGCGCTCTGGCACTGGTCCTGGCGGCCGGCGGAGCACTGGCGCAGCGAAAGGCGACGGCGACCAATGTGCCGGAGATTCCCGCCACTTCGTCGGGGAATTTCCTGAAGCCGCCGCCCGGCGAATATCTCGGCGAATCGGTTGCGGTCGCGACCAACTCGAAGGGCCACGTCTTCGTCTATATGCGCAGCGCCAATACGCGGCTGTGGGAATTCGACCAGACCGGCAATTTCGTCCGCGAAATCGGCAAGGGCTATTACGGGTTCTTGTTCGCCCATTCGGTGCGCGTCGATCCGCAGGACAATATCTGGACGGTCGACGAAGGCGCCAACATGGTCACCGAGTTCAGCCCGGAAGGCCGTGTAATGATGGTGCTGGGCCGCCGTCCGCCCGCAGTCGCCGGCGCGGTGGCGACGCGCACCGGCCCGAACCCGCCGGCGCAGAAATACATCTTCTGCCGTCCGACCGATGTGGGTTGGGATCAGCAGGGCGACATTTTCATCTCTGACGGCTACTGCAATAATCGCGTCGTCAAATACGACAAAAACGGTCATTTCCTGGCACAGGCCGGAAGCGAAAAGCCGGGCAACGGCCCGGGGGAATTCAATCTGCCGCATGGGCTGCAGGTGAGCAGAGCCGGTGATGTCTATGTCGCCGATCGCTCCAATTTCCGCTACCAGGTGCTCGACAACAATCTGAAGCCGAAGGCGATCTACGGCAATGTCGGCGTGGGCTGGACCGACTGCATCTCGGAGGGACCGCACCAGTATCTGTTCGCGTCGAACTCCAATCCGAACGGCAACCCGCCCGGATCATGGGACATCACCGGCGAAATCTACAAAATGGAACTGGACGGCACGATCATCGGAAAATTCGGCCATGCCGGAAAGCGTGTGCCCGGATTCCAGGTCGTGCACATGATGGATTGCCGCAATCCGAACCAGATCATCACCGGCGAAATCGAGTCCTGGCGTGTCCAGAGATTCACGCTGCAACCGCAGACGGCGAAAGCCGCGAGCGCGCAGTAACCGTAGTGTCGTGGTTTCGAAGTTCGCATGATTTCGATATCGAACGCGCTTTGCGAACTTCGAAACCGAAACGACACTACCATCCATAATCGGCTAGTGTCCTTTCGATTCTGAAATTCGCATGGTTGCCGATATCGAGATCAAGCGAATTTCAGAATCGGGACACTGGCAGACAGGAGAATTGACCATGAAACGGCTTCTGGCTGCACTGATTTCGACTGCGGCGCTCGCCGGATTTCCGGCAATCGCGCAAAACGCGGCGCCCGATATCCAATTCAATTCGGCGCCAAATCCTCTGACCATGCCGGATGACATCTATCTCGGCGAGGTCGGCGGCGTCGCCACCAATGCGCAGGGCGATATCTTTGTTTACACGCGCACCGGCCAACCGACGGTTTCGCTGGGTGGTTCGCGCGCCTTCGCGCATGGCGGATCGCGCCTGTTCCATTTTGACCGGAACGGCCGTTACGTCGGTGAGATCGGCAAGGATTCCTACGGCTTCATGTTTGCCAACCAGGTTCGCATCGATCCTCAGAACAACATCTGGGTGGTCGATCAGATGTCGAGCATGGTGATCGAGTTCGACCCGACCGGACGCAATGTGCTGTTGCTGCTGGGCCGCAAGCCCGAGTCGATCAACATTCCGGTACGAGCGGCTGCGGCGGAAGGCGGACCGGGCGCAGGACCTCCCGGCGCGGGACGGCCGCAGGACGTGTTCGACCGTCCGACGGATGTTGCATGGGACAGCGCCGGCAATATCTTTGTCGCCGACGGACTCGGCAATGCCCGCATCGCGAAATTCGATCGCGATGGCAAATTCATCAAATCCTGGGGCCAGAAAGGCACGGCACCAGGACAATTCGCCAATGTCCGCAGCATCGCCGTCGATACGCAGGGCAATGTTTACGCCGCCGATGGCGGCAATCACCGCATCCAGGTGTTCGACAACAACGGCACCTTCAAGACCGAATATGACAATCTTGGGAATCCGCAGGCACTATGCCTGACGTCGGGCGCCAATCCGGTGCTCTATGTTTCGGATTCGAATCCGCCCAACAACATCGATATTGCCGGCGTGATTTATAAAATGACTCTCGACGGCAGGATCATGGGCAAATTCGGCCATGCCGGAAAGCAGCTCGGGGAATTCGGCACCGTGAATGAGATCGACTGCCGCAATCCCAATCAGCTCTATGTCGGCGAAGTCGGAAATCTGCGCGTGCAGAAAATCACGCTGCGATAGCTTTTCGCCGAATGTCGCATCAGAGGGGCGCACCACAAGTGCGCCCCTCTTGTTTTCGACTCGACGCGAAAGCTCTCGCTGCTCGCTCCTGGCTCAGGATGAAATCAGATCGCATCGCCAACCCTTCCTCTCCCCTTTTGAGGGAGAGGACGCCGCGCCCGCACTTGCGAAAGCAACTGCGCACCCGCCTTCGCTAAAAGCTACGGCGGGCAAGCAAGTGCTAAACCCGGCCACCGAAGCCTTGGCGAAGGTGGCTGGCGCGGCTGGTGAGGGGTGAGTTTTGCTCAAACTGGGCAAGGCGCGCCCTCTCGCTCCTCGCTCCTCACTTCTCGCTGCTAATACAGCCTGTCGCACCGGTCCGTTCGGTGTCGCAAAGCAGACAACGTCCGGCCACAAACCTCCGCGACAATTCCTACGAAAATCCCAAGGACGCAGTGTTGTGCCCAGCGACAAATCCAGCAGGATCGCGGCGGCCATTCTCGGCTTTTTCATCGCCACGGGCCTCGCAGTCGGCGGTTATTTCATCAGCAATACGATCTATCGCGGCAAACTCGCCTCGAACACCGTCACGGTAAAGGGATTCGCCGAGCGGGACGTGAAAGCCGATTTGGCCCTCTGGACAATCAGCTACTCGGTCACCGGAGGAAATCTTCCAGAACTGTATTCGCAGTCCGGAAAGAATGAGGAGACGCTACTTTCTTTCCTGACGCAAAAGGGGTTCAAAAAAGACTCGATTAATTCCGGCGATTTGCAAGTAAATGACCTGCTTGCCAATCAGTTCAGACAGAACGGCGTTTCGGAGGCCAACCGGTACATTCTCAGAAATACACTAACGGTAAGGTCCACCGATGTCGGCCTGGTCGACCAGTCCACGCACACGCTGAATGATCTGGTTCGACAAGGCATCGTACTCACACAGAACCGTGTTGATTTCCAGTTCACAAAACTCAACGACATCAAGGCCGCGATGTTGCGTGATGCAACGCAAAACGCCCGCACGGCGGCACAGCAGTTCGCCAACGACGCCGGAAGTAATGTTGGTTCGATCGAAAACGCAAACCAGGGACTTTTTTCGATAGTCTCCCGTGACAGTGCCGCCGCCCAGGATCCAAATGGCGGCCCGGTCTTCGGTCAACAGCAGAGTACCGTCGACAAGATCGTCCGGGTGGTTGTTACGCTTACTTACTATCTCGATAAGTGACGAACCGTTCGAGCCATTCAGGATTGCCTGGCTTCGCGCAATGCCGTGATCTGGATGAACAGATTCGCGGGGTCAATGTCGGGATGATTGTCCGGCAAAAGGTCGAGCGCCATCGCCGTGATCTTGTCCAGCAATTCATCGAGGGTTGACGCATCTGCGGCGGCAGGAATGTCGTCGCAGTGCCCCGCCCAGACGACAGCATCGGCATCCCACTGCGCCGAAACCGTGAAAACCGTTGGTTTCAATCTGTCTGTCACGCAGATGTGCCCAAAATTGGATTGTTCACGCGGGAATTAGCGGAGCGCCGCTTCGGGCCCCACGCGGGGAGAACAAATTGCCAAAGGCAATTTGCCCGCGTGGGATGCGGCCGGCGAGGTTCAAGAAATCTCGCTCCTCGCTCCTCTTTTCTCGCTCCTTAGTACAGCCCGCCGGTGCCGGTGCCGATGCTATTGGCGGGAGCCGGCGGATTGGGAACGGCGGCAGGCGTGCTTCCGGCCGGTTGCGCCGTCTCGTTAACCGCTGCGGCGGTGGTGGTTGGGACCGGCGCCTGACCGGGAACATCGTTGATATCCGACACCGTGTAACCTGCGCCCGGCTCGGTGCCGGCTTTGAATGCCTCCAGAACCGCACCCGGCGTGCCATCTGCAACCTGGACACCGGTGATCGAATTGACCGGCACTTCGACGATACCCTGCGGTACCCGGAATGGCGTCGGCGGTTTGTCGGCCAGAGCTTCTTTCATGAAATCGCGGAAGATCGGCGCGGCTGCCAGCGCACCCTGTTCGCCGTTGCCCAGCGTTTGGAAATTGTCCTTGCCGATGAAAACACCAACCGTGAGATCGGGCGAGAATCCGACAAACCAGGCGTCACGAAAATCGCTCGACGTGCCGGTCTTTCCCGCCAGCGGCCGGTTCAGCACCTTGATCGCCTGCCCAGTGCCGCGCTGAATGACACCCTCCAGCATGGACACGATCTGATAGGCGGTACGCGGATCAAGCAC
>JAGWSK010000510.1 GCA_028869355.1 Alphaproteobacteria bacterium
GACTCCGGTCTGGTCACTGACCAGCGGGTTGCGCTGGTTTTCCAGGCTGGAGACGTTTTCCATGCGCGGATATTTCTCCGGCCGCCTGGTGTAGCGCCGCGTCACCTTCCACGGGCCGGTGAATGCCACCGGGTCCTCGATCGTGATCTCGGTTTGCAACGTCTTGTTGTCGATCTTGCGCATGCGCTCGAAGATATGCGCCTGGTCGCTCAATGCGGCGCCCGAACGGTCGATCGGAATTCCGCCACGAATACTGACGGTTTCGATCGCAAGGGTGTCGCCTTCCCAATGGCCGATCGAATAACCCTCGAAGGTCGGCCAAAGTTCGTCCTTGGGCGGGAACGGACGTCCATCGGTGTAAATGTAGCGCACATCAGGGCGCTCATAGATGATCCAGGCTTGTTCAGGGCGCAGGACAAATTGCAGTCCGCGCGCGGGAGCGAACATGCGCATGATTCCGCCGGGATAGCCGATCGTCAGCGGATCAACGAATTTCTCCGGCTTCACCACGGTGTTGAGGAATTCGGTATACGCCTTTTCCCATTC
This sequence comes from Alphaproteobacteria bacterium, assembly GCA_028869355.1. GTDB lineage: Bacteria > Pseudomonadota > Alphaproteobacteria > Micropepsales > Micropepsaceae > CAIYRG01. Next base: position 547 of record JAGWSK010000510.1, read on the forward strand.
CGGCTTGTAAGGCGGGTAATCCCTTGCGTTGGGATCGTTGGCCAGGGCTACGCCCCTCGATTGGTCGAGAATCGTCCCCCGGGTGGTCCAGATTCCGGACCAGTCGGGGAGTGCGGCAAATGCCTTTGCCCTGTCGTCGGCAACACATTCGGCCGCATTTGCGGGTCGGGACGCGACCGACAACGCCGCGGCCGCGATCAGGCCGGCGCCAGCTGCGCGCCGGTCGGGACGGAATGAGTCAGTCATGGCAAACCTCGATCAGTAGGCGGACGGTCCCCGGAGGCTTAGAGTCGTACCGTCGTCCTTTTTTACCTCGACCAGGCTGCCGCCGGGAGCGCCGCTTTTGAGCGGGTGCATGCGCAGTGAGATTTTGTCCCCGGGCTGCAGCGATGATGGTTTGATGCCGGCGCGCAACAGAACGATCGGCGCCGCCGTCTCGATGCTCCATTCCACCGGACCAGCGCCGGCGGCTCCGGGCACCAGAACCTGAATCCAGGAATGGGGATTGGTGTACTGGAACTCCTTGACGGTTCCGTTGAGGACCACTTCTTTCTTGGAATCGAACATCGCATCGGAATGATGTGCCACCGCAGGCAACGCGGCGAACAGAACGAGACCCAAAGCAGCAATTCCATATTTCAGCATTATTATCCTCCAGCCATTGGCGGCATCTTACGACATCTTTTCAGCGGTTGGAACCGAGCCGCTTATAGTGCGCGATGACCTCGGGCGTTGCGGCTTCGGTCAGTTCGCGCATCATTTCGGCGAGTTTTTCGCCCGAAATCGCACCTTCCACCGGGAGGCCGACCTTTGCCGCGTCGACGTGGTACTCCTTGTCGGCACACATCTCAACGAAGGCGCGGCGCAATTCGGAGAGGCGTTCGGCGGGCATATTGGGTGGACCAATCACGGGCAGACCAAACGTTTCCATCGCCATGACAACCGTGAGCAGCGGCCGGTCGGAGGCCGGCAAAACATCACGCACAAGCGGCAGCCCGGGATGGACATTGGTGTTCTGAAGGATCGGCACCAGAAGCTTTTTTTCGACCAGTTCTTCGCGCAGGCCGAAGGTCGATTCGACCGTGAAATAGCCGTCAATCTCTCCCTGCTCGAGCGCTACGATGACGCGCGCGCTCGAGACATAGCCCGCGACCACACGGACCGGCAGGCCCTGCTCCGCCAGCATGAACGGCACCATGGCAGTCGGTGTGAGATTTCCGAGTGCGCCGAAGACAATAGTTTTGCGCGATTTTCCAAGGTCGTCGAAACTGCGGATTCCGGTGGCCGAGCGTACATAGACGACGGAATTCACCGCGCCGGGACTTCCGATATAGCTGAATTTCGACGGATCGAAGCGGATGCCTTCCGTTTGTATCGCGCCCTCGACAAACCATGAGCGGCCCGGTACCGCGATGGTCAGACCGTCGGGCGCGATACGCTGGTAGAGATAGTTTGCCGCGATGATTCCCGCCGCCCCTTCCATATTCTGAACCAGGAAGCCGGGCGATCCGGCGATAAAGCGCGGCAGATGGCGGGCGAAGATGCGCGCATCAGTATCGACGCCGCCGCCCGGCGCAAAACCCACAACCATGGTCAACCGCTTGCCGCGGTAAAACGCATCCGTTGCAGCCAGCAAATGGCCCGGACAAGCGGCGGCCGCGGCGAGACCCAAGAGAAAGAGCCGGCGGCTTTCGGATTGGCCCATGTGGCAGCATAGCATAGACTATCAGCGAAACAGCGGGGTGACGCCCATGTACTCACCAGCGATGAAACCGTTGCTTGCCGGCGCTGCGACGGCGGCGATATTTGCGGCGCTTTCGGGCAACCCGGCGGTGGCTCAGCCGAATGCAGGCGTCACTGCAGGGCCGGCAGATATTGCCGGTGTGGTCAACGGCCGCAATGGCCCGGAAGCCGGAGTGTGGGTGATTGCCGAAACCAATGACCTGCCGACCAAATTCACCAAAATCGTGGTGACCGATGATCGCGGGCGATATCTGATTCCCGATCTTCCCAAAGCCAATTACAGCATCTGGGTCCGCGGTTACGGATTGATCGATTCCGTACGGACCTCCGCGGCGCCGGGTAAAACACTCAATCTTACCGCTACCGAGGCGCCCAATGCCGCCGCGGCCGCGCAATATTATCCGTCGATCTACTGGTTCTCGATGTTGCATGTGCCGGCGAAAAGCGAATTTCCGCTCGGGCATGTTCAAAACCAGCAGGCATGGCTCGAGACCGTTAAAACCGGCGGCTGCAATTCGTGTCACGGGCTCGGCACGCCGGGCACGCGCGTAGTACCGAAGGAGTTCCTGGACCAGTTCGACAACCCGATTGACGCCTGGACACGGCGCATCCAGTCGGGCGGCGCGCAGGCGCAAATGGCGCGGGATGTCGGAAGTCTCGAACCGGCGCGGGCGATCACGCTGTTTGCCGATTGGACCACTCGCATTGCCAAAGGCGAGTTGCCGTTTGCCAAGCCGGACAGACCGGTGGGCATCGAACGCAATATTGTCGTCACCGAATGGGAGTGGGGCCGCAATACCGCTTATCTTCATGACGAGATTTCCACCGATCCGCGCAATCCGCGGGTGAACGCGCGTGGCAAGATTTACGGCTCGCCGGAAGATTCATCGGATTACGTGCCGATTCTCGATCCGGTCAGCAACACCGCGACGGAAGTGAAACATCCGGTGCGCGATCCAAAGACACCATCCACCAAGCGCAACCTGCTCGCGCCGTCGGTTTACTGGGGCGACAAGCCGATCTGGGACAGCCAGACCATCATGCACAATCCGATGATGGACGAGAAAGGCCGGGTGTGGTTCACGGCGCGCATTCGCCCGGCGGCAAATCCGGCATTCTGCAAGCAAGGATCGAATCTTCCGTCGGCAAAGGCATTGCCGCTCGATACGTCGGGGCGGCAATTGTCGATGTACGATCCGGCGACCGGGAAATTCACACTGATCAACACCTGTTTTACGACCCACCACCTGAACATGGCCTCCGATGCCGACAATACGATCTGGCTTTCCGGCGGCCTCAGCGGCCCGGGCGTGCTCGGCTGGTTCGACCGCAAGGTCTATGACGAGACCGGCGATGAAGCCAAAGCCCAGGGCTGGACAGCGTTTGTCGTAGACGCAAACGGCAACGGCAAACGCGATGCCTACACAGAACCTGGACAACCGCTCGATCCGAAAAAAGACGCGCGCGTGCTGGTCACCACCTATGCAGTGGCGGTCAGCCCGTCGGATGGCGCGGTGTGGGGCACGGAAGTGGCCTATCCCGGCCGCATTGTCCGCGTGGCGCCTGGGTCCAATCCGCCGGAGACGGCACTCGCCGAGGTGTATCAGGTGCCGCCTCCCGGCTACGGGCCGCGCGGCGGCGATGTCGATTCAAAGGGCGTGTACTGGTCCGCGCTGGCAAGCGGACATCTGGCGAGCTTTGACCGGCGCAAGTGCAAAGTCCTGAATGGGCCAGCGGCGGTGAGCGGCACGCAGTGTCCGGAAGGATGGAGCCTGTACACTTTCCCGGGCCCGCAGATGCAGGGCGTTCAGGATCCGGGCAGCGCGGAAACCAGCTATTACGTCTGGGTGGACCGCTTTGACACATTTGGACTGGGCAAGGATGTGCCGATTGCAATGGGCAATCAGAACAGCGGGATTCTTGCCCTGGTGAACAGCAAGTTCGTCCGCATCACCGTGCCCTATCCGCTGGGCTTTTTTGCCAAAAATGTGGATGGGCGGGTCGATGACCCGCCAGCGGGCTGGAAAGGCAAGGCGCTGTGGTCCACCTACGGCAACCGCACGATGTTTCATCTCGAGGGCGGAAGGGCTAACCGTCCGCGGGCGGTTCGCTTTCAGCTTCGTCCCGATCCGCTGGCGCATTAATTCCGCCGCGGGCGGATTGATGGAATCGTGATGTGGTGCGAAAATCGCGCCGGTTGTGATCCTTTGGGAGGGGATGCCTCATGAAAAAATTCGTCATTGCAACCGCCGCATTATTGGCTTCGTCCAGTGCTGCACTCGCGCAGGCAGAAGGTGATGCAGGCCGCGGCCAGCAATATTGGACCAGCCCGCTGCACCAATGCCGGAACTGCCATGGGCCGCAGGGCGAAGGTCAATTTGGGCCCGACCTCGCCGGGCGCGGGTTGAACGGCGCGCAGGTTTATCGCGCAGCGCATCAGCCCTGGGGCATCATGCCGGCCTTCGTTGAGACACAAATCAATCAGCAGCAGGCGGCGGATTTGGCGGCGTTTTTCGCAACCATGCCGAAACGCCCGGCCCCGGCGAAATGGCGCTTTGAAGCCACCGCCGACATGCCCGCCGGCCAGGCGATGCTCATCAATATGGGCTGCGGCCAGTGCCATTCGCCCAACTTCCAGGGTCCGCGCGGCAATCTGGGCGCCGTCAATGCCGATTTCGAATATTTCGCCAACCTCGTTTACAACCACACGACCGCGACTCCGGTGCATCGCGCGGCGCTTGGCGTGAATGCAGCCAATGGCGCCAATCTCGACATGGGCAATTTCAGCCGGACGCGGTTGTCCGAGGCCGACCTGCGCCAGATTTACGACTGGGCGCGCAATCAGATTGGCTTCCGCCCCTTCCTGCAGGCTCGGCTAGGCCGGCCAACGCAGGGCGCAAATGGCGTCACTTATCCGCTGACGGTTGCAAATGGTGGCATGGCCGGAAAAGGCATCAGTGCCGAGGGTGTGACGGTGGAATTGCAGATTCCCGACGGAACTACCGTGATGGCCGCGACCGGCGCGGGATATCAGGGCGTGAAAGGCAACAAGGCGGTGTGGGCCATTCCGAGCCTGGCCGCGAAGGAGCAGCAGAATTACACCATCACCCTGTCGAAGGCGGCGAGTGGGATCAAGGGCGATGTCCATTGGTCGAAGCCCACGCCCAGCCCCGAAGATGTGGTGAACGTCGCCGTTCCAGCCGGAGCATAGCGGCCCGTAGTGAATCCAACCGGCGATTCGATAGAAGCGACATACCAAACCGGTTGCTGCATTGCCGGCGGCGGTCCCGCGGGCATGATGCTGGGATTGCTTCTCGCTCGCGCCGGCGTAGAAGTTGCCATCCTCGAAAAACACGCCGATTTCTTTCGCGATTTTCGGGGGGATACGATCCACCCGTCGACGCTCGATCTCATGGCCGAACTCGGCCTGCTCGAAGATTTTCTGCGCGTGCCGCACGATCGCGTGCTGCAGCTTTCCGGCGTCATCGGCGGCGTGACGATACCGATCGC
>JAGWSK010000511.1 GCA_028869355.1 Alphaproteobacteria bacterium
AATCCGGACAAGGCGGATCGGGACGCCGTTGTGGATGCGATGAAGGGCCATGTTCTTGCGGCAGGCGAGATCATTGCAACCTATGCCGGGAAGGCGCCGGCAAGGACCTGAACCCTGCAAATAAAAAAGCCCTGCCCGGTTTCCCGGGCAGGGCTTTTTTTGGGCAGGCGATCCGGCTTCAGCTGTTGGCGGCGCGGTGTGCGGCGCGTTGCTTTTCGCGGAACTGCGTTCCGCCGTCATTCGTGATCTTGTTGTGACCGCCCGAATCGAGAGTCACAAAATCGCCGCCCGGCAAGCCGCTCTTCATCGGATGAATGGTCATTTTGATCTTGTCGCCGGGCTGCAGGGTTTTGGGAGTCCAGCCCAGATTCACCAGGATGGTGAGTGAGCCCATCTCGACATTCCATTCCTGCTGTTTGCCGTTTGCATCCGCCACTTCGAGGCGGATCCAGCTATGCGGATTGGTCCACATGAACTGCTTCACGGTGCCTTCGACCGCGATGTTCTTGTCGACCGCAAACATCGCGTAACTGTGATGGGCGGAAGCCGGTACCGCGATGGCCGCTGCGATTGCGAGTGCCGCACCGGGAACGAAGGACTTGCTGAGCATCACTGCACCTCCGGATTAAAAGTCGCGCCTGGTGGCATGTGGGATGGGCACTGCGCCCGGCACCGGGATCAGTCCGTCGCCGGCTTCGGCGCAAATGTCCTCTTCCCAGTGGTCGTTGCGGTATTCGTATCCCTGTTCAAATTTGATCAAGCCCTCCCAGGCCGAGGTGAACGTTCCGGGATCCTCGACATGGACCAGGACCTCGAACCGTTTTCCGCCATTGGTCAGCTTGAATCGCTCGATGACATGCAGTTGCTTTGTGTGCGGCGTGCGGAAGCGATCGATCGGCCCCTTGTCGTCGAGACCGATCGTATCGACGACCAGCGTGTCGCCGTTCTCGTAATGCCCGACGGATTCTCCGTACCAGGAATAGGGCGGGTTCTTGCTGTGCGGCACGTTCAGATAGACGCGCTGGATTTGCGCATCACGCTTCCACATCAGCCATACTTCCTTCGGCGTCTGCACGATTTCCATTGGTTCGCCGGGGAACAGCAGGATTCCGGGCACGCCGCCGGGATAGCAGCGCGATGCCGCATTGAACGGAATAATGCCGGAGATGGTCTTCTGATTGGCCGCATCCATGACCTTTTTGGCCCAGGGCTGGAGCAACGGATTGTCGGTGATTGCTACCGGGTCGGTGATTTTGGGCCGGTATTTGCCGGTTCCAGCGACTGGCCCGGGCAGTTTGCTACCGGGCACGGGATTATAGTTGGGACCGCCGGCGAGAACCCACATTTTCCGGCCCTGCATGAAATCCGGGGTCGCATCGCTTTTCGCCGTGGCGGCGGTATCGGCGGCGTGCACGGCAACGGCCGGTGCGCCCGCAAAGCCCAGTGCCACGGCCAAACCGGCGCCACGCAAGGCGCGGCGGGCAAAATCTGAAGAGACTGTCATCGGCCGTTTTCCCTGTCGCGATTTCGTCATTGCAGGTGCACGCCTTTGACCTGAGACAGGTCGCGATGCTTTTCACCGCAATTCCAGTCCATGATGCGGAGATCGGGCCGCGCCTGATAAACAAAGCGGGCCTGCCAGTCTTTGGTGAACACCTCCGGGTCGTGGATGGTCACGACATCTTCCAGTGTTTTGCCGTCCGGGAGCTTGCGGATTCGTTCGGTGGTGCGCAGTTGGTCGCTGTGCGGCGCGCCGGAATTGTCGAGGAAGGTCATCTCGTTGAACCCGGCCGATTCGATCACCAGCGTATCGCCTTCCCAGTGGCCGGCGGAATGGCCGGCATAGAATGGCAGCACCGCCAGTTCCTTCTCCGGCGGTAGCGGTTTTTGCATATCGACGCGCCGGATCATGTGATTGATCTCGAACAGCTGATAAACCTCGCCGCGCTCTGGCGCTTGGACGATCTCGAACGGGTAGGGATCTTCGAGCGCGCGCGGCACGCCGTCGGGAAGGCAATAACTGCGCGACATGTCATCGTCGAGCTTGAGGCCGGCGATGTTCTTTTTGTATTGGGCCAGTGCCTCGGGTTTGTAGGGCGGCATGCCGCCGCCAACCGGCTGGATTTGCGGGCTGTAGACGCTCCCCCAATAGACGCCGCTGATGTCGGGCGCAGGGGCTGCGGCATGGGCCGGATTCCGGGTTGCCGCCAGCGGCCACAAGGCAATCGCCGCCACCGCCGGCAATATGAATTCGATGCGAAGATTTTTCATTTGCACTCTACACCTGGAAAAGCTGCACCAATCACACGGAGCAAACGAACCGGGTTCAGCTATTCGCGGCGCGATGCGCGGCCCGCTCCTTCTGCCGGTTCTGTGACCCGCCATCATTCTTGTAGTTGCCATGGCCGCCTGAATCGAGCGACACGAAATCGCCGCCGGGCAACCCGCTCTTCATCGGGTGCAGGGTCATTTTGATCTTGTCGCCGGGCAGCAGGGTCTTGGGAGTCCAGCCCAGATTCACCAGGATGGTGAGCGAGCCCATCTCCACATTCCAGTCCTGCTGTTTGCCGGTTTTGTCCATCACTTCCATGCGAATCCAGCTATGCGGATTGGTCCACATGAACTGCTTCACGGTGCCTTCGACGGAGATGTGCTTGTCGGTCGCGAACATGGCGTAGCTGTGATGCGCCGAAGCCGGCACAGCAATGGCCGCCGCAATCGCGATGGCCGCGCCGGGAACGAAATATTTGCTGAACGTCACTCCCACCTCCCTGACCGGGTTGCGAATTGCACCGGTTTATTTCGCGGAATTGCTACAGAACGCCCAGGTGACTGACAAGCTGTATCCTGTAACACGGTGCAATCCTGACACAGTTTGGTCGCAAGCCGGATTCATCAGCCTGAGCATCGGCACTACGTTGTGGCGGAAGAAATCCACGCCATTCAGCGCAACACGTTATGCGCCACAGCGGCAACCGTGGTAATATTTTTCGCATATTTCGACCACATTCAGACCTGATTTTCGGGATAGAGATTTCAATACGCCGCTGCCGCGGCTTTGCACCGCCGCAGCAGCCACAGTGGTCCAGGCGTGGCACGATGCCGAACAATCGATTCGCACTGAGCATCCTGGTTGCAGCGATGGGCGTCGCACATCCGGAACTGGCGGCGGCCGCGCAACCAGCCGCTGCTGCTGCCGCGCCCATCAGCCCGTCGGCTGATGCTCGTGAAAGGGCGATTCAGCAGATGGCGGGCCACCCCGACGCGGCGGAGGCGGTGTTGAAAGCCGCCTCACAACGGGATTTGGGAGGTCGGCTCGATTACGCGCTTTTCCTCTACGCATTCCGGTCGCGTGATACGAGGCGCGCGAACGACGTTGCTGGTGCGTTTGGATCGCTGATGGAGCAATTGGCGAAGATTCGCCAGCCGGTAGTTGGCGATGTGTGCACCGGCGTCAAATATGATCGAAGCGATACGTCGGTTGTGGCGATTCTCCGCTGCTTCGCAACGGCAAATTATAGCACACGGGTCTTATCCGCGACCGGCAGGTATCTGTATTCTGCTCCATATTCGATTCCCTGCCCGGTTCTGGCTGCGCGTCCTGCCCTGCTGGAAGCAACCGAGCCATATTTCGGCAGCAGCGCAGACCTTTATGTTCCCACTTCCGGCTGCGCTGAGGAACGCGACAGACCACGCGATTTTCCGCAAGCGCAGATTGACCACTTCAAACAGGCGTCGACGGAGGCCGATGGACACTTTCTCGAGAATTACGGTGGCACCAACGTACGCGCGCTCGGCCGCATACAAACGGCAGCGGTTCAGCAGCTTGTAGTGAACCCGCGTGAATTCCTGAATCGACCGGGGCCCGCGATGGATTTTCCCTATCAGGTCTGGGGTATGACCGGGATCATCCCTCATCGGACGGCTGAGAGGTTGAGAGGAATCTATCAGCAGGCGCTGGTGGCACTCGTGCGGTACAACCGCATGCGCGGCCTCAATCCGGATGAAGCCACAAGAGCGGCCAAGACGGGATTGTTCAGCGTCGTCTGGGGCGCAGATTGTGGCGGTAACAAACCAATGGAATCGACCCGCGCGATGCTGTTGGAAAAAGCGCCGGTTGGGCGGATCATCGCCCGGCTGTCACTCCCTGACGAAGGCGAAGCACCGGAAGTCGTCGCTTGCGGAAGACAAGCACCGTTGGATCCACTGATCCATGTGGCGGTCGCTGATCCGGCGGCGCTCGCGGCCATGCTGGACCGCGGTTATTCCGTCACGACCACAAATGGTTTCGGCAAAACGCCGCTGATGGTTGCGGCACAAGTGGACGAAGTGCAAAGCGCGCAGATTCTCCTGGCGCGAGGCGCGACCGTAAACGCAACAACGCATGGCATGCTCACCGAAGACGGGCGCACTGCACTGATGTATGCGGCGGCAAATGGCTCGCTGTCCATGATCCGGCTGTTGCTCAATGCGGGCGCCGATCCCCATCAGACAGACACCAAAGGCAAGCGCGCGATCGATTATCTTCAGGGATTGGGCCCGACGCCGCAGAATCCGGTGCTCAGCCCGGCCGATCGCGCGACGGCCGCACGGCTCCTGTTTTGAAGAGCTGACAGCGTGGCGCAAGCAAGCCGTTGAGGCTGCAACCACGCAGCGGCGAGAGCGCACCCGCCCGACCAAGCCCGCATCGGCTTCGGCTGCCCGATAATCGAATAGGCGGGCCGCCCGTCCAAGCTTATAATTACCATCGGTTGTGGGCATCGGTCTTCTTGGCGGACGGAGGGCGGATCATGTCAAAGCTGAACTCGTACATGTGCATGATTGCCGGACGC
>JAGWSK010000512.1 GCA_028869355.1 Alphaproteobacteria bacterium
CCCGCGATCCACCTTGCCGAGGACGGCTTCATCGTCCCTCCGCGTTTGGCGCGTGAACTCGCCCAGGGTGGACCGCAGCTCGCGCGCATGCCGGCGATCCGCGCGCTTTTTGTCCACCCTGACGGCACGCCAATCAAGGCAGGCGAGACCTGGCGCAATCGAGAGCTCGCCAAAACCTTTCGCGCGATCGCGACGCTCGGTTCCGACGATGCGTTCTACAGTGGTGCCATCGCGGTTGAGATCGCCGAGGCGGTGACGCACGCGCCTGTCAATCCCACAATGATGACGCCCGGCGACATCGCTGGATACCAGCCCAAAGCACGCACGCCGCTGTGCGGGCCGTATCGCGGCTATCGCATTTGTGGTCTGCCGCCTTCCACCTCCGGCGGCACCTCGGTGCTGCAAATCCTCGGCCTGCTGCAGCGATTCCCTTCAGACCAACTGCAGCAGGGCACGCTTTCCGGCGTGCATCTGGTGTCGGAAGCAAGCCGGCTTGCCTATGCCGACCGCGGGCAATGGCTCGGCGACACGGATTTCGTTTCGGTGCCGCTGGCCGGACTGCTCGATGCGGATTATCTCGCGGCGCGATCGCAGCTCATCAATCCGACGCGTGACATGGGCGGCGCCATGGCCGGCATGCCGCCGGTGAAAAAAGCCGAACTGCCACGCTATGCACCGATGCCACCGCAGATCGAATCCGGCACCAGCCAGATTTCGGCCGTCGATGATGATGGCGAAGCGATTTCCATGACGACCTCGGTCGAATCGGCATTCGGCGCGGAAATTGCGGCCGGCGGCTTCCTGCTCAACAATCAGCTTACGGATTTTTCCTTCCAGCCGGTGATCGGCGGAAAGCCGGTTGCCAACGCGCCCGCAGCAGGGAAACGCCCGCTAAGCTCAATGGCCCCCACGCTGGTGTTCGCCCCTGACGGGACGTTCTTTGCCTCGGTCGGTTCGCCGGGCGGGCGGCTGATCATCGGCTATGTCGCGCAAACCATCGTCGCCCTGATCGACGGACAGATGTCCATGCAGGCCGCCGCTGCCGCGCCGCGGCATATCAATATGAACGGTGCGACAATGATCGAAGCCAATACGCCGCTGGTGCAACTGGCGCCCGCCCTGACCGCCATGGGACATAACGTACAGGTCATCCGCTTCGATTCCGGCATCAACGGCATCAAGCGCGTGCCGGGCGGATATGAGGGGGGCGCCGATCCTCACCGTGAAGGCGCGGCATTGGGGGATTAAGGCGTCGAATTTATGGCTGAACCGTTGTTGATGACCGCGGTGCGGGCGCACCAGGCCGGCGATGTCGCCAAAGCCGCGCATCTGTATGGTGAAATTCTGCGCCTCGAACCGCGGCAGTTCATGGCCCTGCACGGGCTCGGCATTCTGCACTATCAATCAGGTCAATGGGAGGAATGCGAACACGTGATGGCATTGGCGATTCGGGCCAATCCGTCATCCAGCGAGTGCTTCTTCACCCGCGGTTGCGCGCTGCAAAGAATGGGCCGTCCGGCTGAAGCGCTGATCTGTTTTGACCAGGTGATCGCGTTCAATCCGGGCCATGGCGATGCGCAAAGCAATCGCGGCGTCGCGCTGATGGCCATGAACCGGCTTGACGAGGCGCTCGAAAGTTTCACGTCGGCGCTGAATATCGACAGTTCGAACGCCGCGGTGTGGAACAATCGCGGCTGCGTGCTGGTCAATCTTGGCCGGCACGCCGAGGCGATCCCCTGTTTCGATAACGCGATCGCGCGGCAATCCAGGTATCCGCAGGCTCTCATCAATCGGGGCTCGGCGAATGCGGCGCTGAAGCACTATGCCGCGGCGATTGCCGATTTCGAACGCGCGCTCGAAGCCGATCCGCAATTTCCCTATGCGCCGGGTCATCTCGCGCATTATCGCATGCACGCCTGCGACTGGCGGCGTTTTGCCGAAGATAGACTGCGCATCGCCGAAGGGGTGAACGCGGGAAAACGCGTCGTCCTGCCGTTCATTCACCTTGCACTATCCGATTCGCCTGCGGATCATTTCCGTTGCGCCTCGATCTGGACCGAAAACGACGTGCCGCCGCGCTTAAATCCGCTCTGGCGCGGCGAAATATACCGGCATGACCGGATTCGCGTCGCTTATGTGTCGGCCGATTTCCACGCCCACGCGACCGCCGCCCTGATGGCGGGTATCTTCGAACGTCATGATCGCCGGCAATTCGAAACCACGGCGATCTCTTTTGGCCCCGACGACGCCACACCGATGCGCGCACGTATGCAGCACGCCTTCGACCGGTTTATCGATGCGCGACACCGGAGCGATTTCGAAATCGCGACACTGATTCGGCGGCTCGAAATCGACATCGCCGTCGATCTCAAGGGCCTGACCAAAGACAACCGTTCCGGCATTTTTGCCCATCGTCCCGCGCCCGTGCAGGTGAGCTATCTCGGTTATCCGGGCACCATGGCTGCGCCCCATATCGATTACCTGCTCGCCGACCACACGGTGGTGCCCCAACAGCATCGCGAGTTCTATCGTGAACGCGTGGTGTATCTGCCGGGCAGCTATCAGGCCAATACGGCGCGGCCCATGTCAGAGCATCGCGGAACGCGCGCCGATTTCGGATTGCCGGAGCAGGGCTTTGTCTTCTGCTGCTTCAACAACAGCTACAAGATCACGCCGGATATTTTTGCGCTGTGGATGCGATTGCTGCGCGCGGTGCGCGGCAGTGCATTGTGGCTGCTGGAGGACAATCCTGACGCACGCGAAAATCTCCGCACGCAAGCGGAGGCGCGCGGAATCGCCTCGGGCCGCCTGGTATTCGCGCCGCGCGTGGCAATGGATGAGCATCTTGCCCGCCACTGCCACGCAGATCTCTTCCTCGACACGCAGCCTTACGGCGCCCATACCACGGCAAGCGATGCGCTGTGGGCCGGCCTTCCGGTCCTGACCGTTGAAGGTGGGGCATTTCCCGGCCGCGTCGCCGCAAGTTTGCTGCGCTCAGCGGGACTGCCCGAGCTCATCGCGCCCGGCCTCGCCGGCTATGAAGCCGCCGCGCTGCGCCTGGCCTGGGAGCCCGGAACACTGGCCGCGATCCGCACAAAGCTCGCGACAACCCGCGAGCAGATGCCGCTGTTCGATACAGAAGGTTTTACGCGTCATCTGGAATCTGCGTTCCGGGAGATGGTCGGACGAAGCCGGCGCGGCGAAGCGCCAGAGAGTTTTTCCGTCACCGGAGCGCCGCAGCAATCCGGACCGCCGGGCATTCCAATTCCCGACAGCGCGGCGGCGGCATTTGTCGAGGGCTGCCGGCTCGTTGGCGAAAGCAATTTTTCGGCCGCACTGGCGCATTTCGAGGAAGCAATCGCTTTGGCGCCGGATTTTGTCGAAGCACTGACCAATCGCGGCGGTGTGCTGATGGCGCTCGTCCGGCCCGACGAGGCTATCCGGTCGCTGGACCTTGCGCTGGCGCTCAACCCCGATATGCCCGAAGCCTGGAATAATCGCGGCAATGCGCTCTCGGTGCTTGGCCGGCATGAAGACGCGGTTGCGAGCTTCGATCGCGTGCTGGCGCTGCGCCCGCGCCTGATCGAGGCCTTGATCAATCGTGGTACCGCGCTTCTCACTTTGCATCGTATCGAAGATGCATACGCCAGTTATGAGGCGGCGCTGCAGATCGATCCGCAGAACAGCGCGGCGCTGCACGGCCGCGCGAATGCGCTGTTTGAACTTAAGCGGTTCGAAGAAGCCGCGTCCGGATTCGAAGCCGCGATGGCCGCAGGACCGGGAAGCGATTTCGCCGGAAAACTCGCCTTCACGCGGCTGCAATGCTGCGACTGGCGCATGCTGGATCAGGACCGCATCGCGCTGGCAGGCGCAAACCTGTCGCAATATTCGCGGACCGTGGACCCGTTCCAGTACCTGGCGATGTCGTCTTCGCCGGAAGATCAGCGGCGTTGCGCGGAAGTCTGGGTTGCGGCCAAACATCCGGCCAAACCGGAGCCGCTCTGGGCGGGCGCCGGGTACCGGCACGAGAGGTTGCGCGTTGCCTGGCTTTCCGCCGATTACCGTCTGCATCCGGTCGCGCAGGCCCTCGCCGGCGTGCTGCCCCGCCTCGACAGGAGCCGGATCGAGTCCATCGGTGTCGGTTGGGGCATCGCGGATGACAGCGGCGTGCGGGAGAAATTGTTGGCAGGCTTCGAATCATTCGTTCCCGCCGAACGACTGACCGATGCCGAAGTCGCCGGCCTGTTGCGCGAGCGGGAAATCGACATCGCTGTCGACTTGATGGGGTTCACCGCCGAAAGCCGCCCCGGCATTCTCGCCGCCCGCGCCGCGCCGGTGCAGGTGAGCTATCTCGGTTTTGCCGGCA
>JAGWSK010000513.1 GCA_028869355.1 Alphaproteobacteria bacterium
ATATTTCCGGTCAGTGCGGCGGCCGCGAATGTTCCGGCGGCTCCCGCGCCCTTCAGAAAGCCGCGGCGTGCAACATCATTCCCGGCCATGATTCCCTCCCTGGTTGTCTTACTCTACCGCATTGGCGCGAATTCATTAAGGCGCGGCGGGTGGCGCAGACGGCGCAGGGCCGGCGTTCGGATTGATGTAAACGACACCGCCCGATGGCGCCTGTGCAGGTGCAGGCGCGCGCTTTTCGACGAAATAAATCGCGGCCACGACTGCGGCAATCGCGAGCAGCACGATGATTTTTGGCCCCGACCTCGGCATGACCCACCGGATCACCGAGGCGCACCGGCGTCAAGGGTGGCGAAGCTACCGGCACTCAGTACTTCGTGTACTGCTTCTCCTCGCCGAGATCGGATTGAAGCAACAGATTGATTTCGCGCTTCAGCCGCCCGCGTTCATCGTTGTTTTGGTATATCGCGCGTGCAAGCCGGATAAACTCCGCATCAAATTGCTGCCGGACCTCCTTCTGGCGAATCTCGTCCTCAATCGACCACAGCGTTTCATTGACTTCCCGCAATGCGCTTTTCAATGCAAGGACGCGCGGTTCCCGGGCGACCGCCGAGCCAGCCATCTCCGACAAAGCGGCGAGTTCGCGCGCGACCCTGGCGCGGGCCGCATCGTCCGAAAGCCGTGCGGCTTTGATCTCGAGAATCGTGACCCTGTCAATCAGTTCGCCCCAGGAAATGGACACCGTCGGATTCATGCCGCGATATTCCCGGACCGCATTTTCTGCAGCGCACCTTTGATTTCAGAAAAAACGCCGGCCCAGTCGCCGCGGCGCTGTTGGCGGAACAGCCGCATCGATGGATACCATGGGCTGTCGCCGCACTTGAGCATCCACCGCCAATCCGGCGTGTGTTTCAGCGCCACCCAGACCGGGCGGCCGAGCGCGCCGGCAAGATGGGCCACCGATGTGTCCGACGTCACGACGAGATCCAGGTTTTGCATGATGGCGGCGGTGTCGATGAAGGCATCGCTGCCGGTATCGAACAGTCCCAATGTCTCAACCTGCATCCCGGCCGGCAACTGCCCAAGCTGTTCCAGCCCGTGGCTCCGTTGAAGTGAAATCAGCCGCGCGCCGCGAATGGCGGCGATGGACTCAAAATGCCGCAACGGAATGGAGCGGCCCTTATCGATTGGTCCTGCGGGATTCCCTTGCCAGCAAATTCCGATCCTGAATCCTTCGTCGCCAATATGCTTCCGCCATTTTTCGACGAGGTCAGGTTCTGCGAATAGATAGGGAACCGCGTTTGGCACACTGGTGATGGTCGTGCCGAAGCGCTCCGGCAGACTCATCAGCGCGCATTGATAATCGAATCTCCGATCGCCGCGGCACGAGGCGATCAGTTCAATGCCAGCGGCGGCGAAATTGCCGAACAGGCGGATCAGTGTTGGATGGCAAAGAAAGGTTACACGGGCGCCCATATCGGCCAATTGGGGCACGAACCGCACAAACTGAATGGCATCGCCGAGTCCCTGTTCGGAGAACACGACAATGCCCCGGTCCTTCAACGGCTCGCCGCGCCACACCGGCGCGTTCAGGGCGGGCAGGCTGAAGTTACAATCCGCAACTTCAAAGCGGCGCTCGAAATCGCGCCACCCCTCTTCGAATCGGCCATGAAGCAACAATATCGATCCGCGATGATGCGATGCTTCCGGATAATCCGCGCCCACCGCAACCGCTTTGTCATAAGCGCTGAAGCTTTCCTCATACTGTTCGAGGTGCAGCAGCAGATTGGCTCGCAATGTCCAGGCCGGTGCGCAATCGGGCTTCACGGCAATTGCTCTTTCGGCCCATTGCAGCGCCTCTGGCAAGCGATCCTGATCCATCAGCATATTCGCGCACCCGATGTGGACTTCGACAGTGGCAGGTTCACGTTCAGCCAGCATCTCGTAGATCCGAACCGCGTCATCGATGCGCGCCAGAGCCGCGAGAATATTCGCCCGGATGATTTCAAACGAAACCTCTCCCGGCCGGATTTCGAGCGCTGTATCGATTGCCCGTAACGCCTCGGAAGATCGGTTCAGCGCGTTCAAGGCGATTGCCTCGGTGTTCATCAGGTCCGCATTGCGCGGATCCAACGCAAGGGCGCGGTCGACGGCCGAAAGCGCCTCGCTGTATTTTCCGTCCCGATTGAGAATGAAAATGTAATTCGTCAGCACCGCAACATTGGAAGGAGCGAGCCGAAGCAGTTTTTCGACATCGGCGCGCGCATCCTTGTGGCGGTTCAACGCAATCAATGCGCTGGCCCGATTGTGCAGCGCAAACTCCCAATTCGGCGACAGGCGCACGGCGGCATCGAAATCGGCCAATGCTTTCGCATGGTCGCCGCCCTGTGCATGGGCATAGCCGCGATAAACGTAAGTCGCGGGGTTTTGCGGTTGCAGCCGCAGCGCCTCACTGAGCGCGCGTATGCCGTCTTCCCGCCGGCCGCGCTCAATCAGCACATTGCCATAACTCCCCAGTGCTTCCGGCGAGCGCGGATTGGCCCGGACGGCGCGCTCGAGAAGAATTTCGGCTTCGGCAAAATTTTTGCGGTCGCTTTCAATTCCGCCAAGCATCACAAGCGTATAAAAATTCGACGCGTCGCGGACGAGCAATTGGCGGCAAAGCCGGGCCGCTCCGGCCAGATCGCCGGCCCGGGCCATATTCTGGGCCCGCCGCAAAGCGTCGATCGAGGCCGGATCTGCCATGCAGAACTGATACTAAACCTCTGGAATGTTGGGAATAGTTGCCGTTCTAGCAGGCGACACTTTCCCCCACGCTTCGCACCGATGTGCTCGCGGGGGGAAAGGGAAGCCCACAGAAAACCCGCGTGATCTAAAAATCCGGTTTGCCGGCCTCGGGGATTTGCGCCAGCACCGTACCGTCGGCAAAACTGCGATTATTCTCGGCGCAGACGATTTCTTCCCAGCCCGTGATGATTCCCGCTGCCACGATTTTCGGCATGACGACTCCTTGAGATTCCCGGACCGGCGGGCGAATGTATAACC
>JAGWSK010000514.1 GCA_028869355.1 Alphaproteobacteria bacterium
ATCACTCTGCGCGTCGCGGTGAAATCCTTTTCGCTGGCTTCGAGCAGCAGCGAGCCGAGTTCGACTGCGCTGCTGATCGAGGTCCGCCGGCCGGGTGTCCTTGGGCCATTGCGGATCGCAGCCGCAAACGCAAGTGCGCCGGGGCGGTCCTTGATTACCGTCCAATTGACAACCATGCGATTGAACGGATCGTTCGAGAAGTGGACCAGCGCAACGGCAACGCGTCCAAGAGATCCGTTCTGAATCGCCTGGATCACGGTGGGGTCTGAAAATGCGGCGGCCGTTCCTTCGCGCTCGACGGCATATTCCTCATTGTCCATGCTCGGCGAAACATCAAACGCCAACACGAGTTTGACGTCCACCTGCTGCTTCGCCGCCGGAACTGTCAACCGCTGCGCGGCCGGCGCGGACGAGCAGAGGGCGAACAGCAGTGCGAATGGCGCGCCGAAACGCGCTGCGTATGACAGCCTGTTGCGCCGGGCCATGACAGGTGTTCCCCTCGCTTCTTCGAATGGTTTCGCCAAAAGTTCGGGACTAGAATCGCCGGAAGCCGCCATAGCGGCCGAATCCACCAAAGCCGCCATAGATGTCGCAGTTTTTTGTAAATTCGTTCGGTGCGGACGGCAACACCTGGACCTGGCCCGGTCTCGCGGGCGCCGCCGCCGCGGCGACTTTGTGCAGCAACTGGCTTTGACCGGCCGGCGCCATTGCCTGTTTCAACAGCGTCTCATTGCCCGAAATCTCGAGAATGAGTTTTCGCCGCATCGCGGCGGCGTAATCGCGATAACTCTTCACCACCACGACGAAAGCGCCGCGTCCGCCGGTGACGCACCCGGCATAATATTTGTCGAGATCGGGGAAATAGCCGTTGGCCATGTCGTCCATCACCGGCAGCCCATTGATGATGATGCCCTGCGCCATCGCCTTGTCGTGCGCCTCGGTCATCGGCGTGCCGAAATTGTTGGGACCGTCGCCGCTGATATCAATCACTCGGCGGCTCGCGGTGAAATCCCTTTCACTGGCTTCGAGCAGCAGTGAGCCGAGTTCGACTGCGCTGCTGATGGACGTGCGCCGTCCGGGCGACCTCGGGCCATTGCGGATCGCGGCGGCAAAAGCCAGCGCGCTGGGGCGATCCTTGATCACCGACCAATTGACAACTACGCGATTGTACTGATCGGTCGAGAAGTGGACCAGCGCTACGGCGATACGGCCAAGAGAGCCATTCTGAATCGCCTGAATCACGGTTGGATCCGAAAATGCCGCCGCCGTTCCCTCGCGCTCGACCCCAAACTCATCATCATCCATGCTGCGCGAAACATCGAAGGCGAGCACGAGTTTGACATCGACCTGCTGTGCCGCGCCCGCTGCCGGCGCGCGCTGTGCCGCCGGTGCCGATGAACACAGGGCGAGCAGCATCGCGATTGGCGCGCAAATGCGGGTTGCGGTCGTCAGCCTGTTGCGCAGGGCCATGATTGGTGTTCCCCTCGGTTCTTCCGGCGTGATGAAAATCTACAGGCTATCGCGCTGACAAACCAGAGCGACTGGAGATCATGGAACATGCTGAGCAGAGCCGCTGTTGCATTTGGGGCCGGCCAACCGCTGGAGATCGTCGGCGTCGAAGTCGGCGGCCCGAAAGCCGGTGAAGTGCTGATCGAGCTCAAGGCCACCGGCATCTGCCACACCGACGCATTCACGCTGTCCGGCGACGATCCGGAAGGACGATTTCCCGTGATATTGGGACATGAGGGCGCGGGCGCGGTCGTGGAGACCGGCGCCGGTGTCACCTCGGTGGCTCCCGGCGATCACGTGATTCCTCTGTACACGCCGGAATGCCGGCAATGCGAATATTGCCTGAATCCGAAAACGAATTTGTGCCAGGCGATTCGCACGACCCAGGGCCAGGGCGTGATGCCGGACGGAACCAGCCGGTTTTCATATCGCGGCAAGCCGGTGCTGCATTACATGGGCTGCTCGACATTCTCCAATTACACGGTCCTGCCCGAAATCGCCGTGGCGAAAATCCGCAGCGACGCCCCATTCGACAAAGCCTGCTACATCGGCTGCGGCGTCACCACCGGCATCGGCGCCGTCATCAACACGGCCAAAGTGGAACCGGGTTCGCGCGTTGTGGTTTTCGGTCTTGGTGGCATCGGTCTGAATGTGATTCAGGGTGCACGCATGGTGGGTGCATCGCAGATCGTGGGCATCGACCTGAACCCGGCAAAACGCGCCCTCGCCCAGCAGCTCGGGATGACCGATTACGTCAATCCTCAGGCGGTGAAGGGCGACCTTGCCGGCCACATTGTCGAGCTGACGCGCGGCGGCGCCGATTACAGCTTCGAATGCATCGGCAATGTGAAAACCATGCGTCAGGCGCTGGAATCTTGTCACAAAGGCTGGGGCACCAGCGTGATTATTGGTGTGGCCGGCGCCGGACAGGAAATTTCCACCCGTCCCTTCCAACTTGTCACGGGGCGCGTCTGGAAAGGCACTGCGTTCGGCGGCGCCAGGGGCCGCACCGATGTGCCGAAAATCGTCGATTGGTACATGAACCGGAAAATCGAAATCGATCCGCTGATCACCCACACCATGCCGCTGGAGCGCATCAATGATGCATTCGCGCTGATGCATGAAGGCAAATCGATCCGCTCCGTGGTTGTGTACTGACCGTCAGCGGAAAAAGCGGCGCAGGAATTTCGCCAGGGCCGGCATGGTTTCAGGACGTTTCAGGCGCGGATCATAGTTTTTCATCCGGCGCTCATTTTCGGCGAGACAGATATCGATCAGGTCCGCAGGCCCGATTTGCGGCCCCAGCTGGTTGCCGCCGGTGACGGTAAATTGCGCAGCTTTCTTCCGGCTCATGCCGGTGGCAATGCCGAGCCGCTCCCAGATGACGTAAGCCCAGACCGCTCGCAGCTTCAGCTCGAACCGGCAACGGCGCAAGAACGTCAGGTTCCGGCGGTGCCATGCGAGCCAATTGACGAAAAACAGGATGTGCCGGCTCTCCTCGCGGATAACCGGCTCGAAAGTGTCCACGAGCTCGACCGGGAAAAAACCTGACCGCTTGGCAATCTCGAACAGCCCGAAGGCGAAGAAGCTGTCGATACACTCGCTATATCCGGTGACCAGAAACGCCCATTCGGGATCGCTTGGCCCGGCATAGACAGGTTCGGGCTGAAGGGTGATTCCATAGGCTGTCACCATGTGCGCGAGTACATGGCGATGGCGGCGCTCCTCGAAACCCATCAGTTCGACCGCCTTGTGCAGCAGCGGCTCCCGGATCGTCGCCGCATATGCCGATACATTCGCGCCGGCACGGTTTTCGGTTTGAACCGCGATGTCCCAGATCGGCAGCGACACCAGCCGGTCGCGGGCAGCATCATCCAGCTTCGGCCAATCAATCACCGCCGGGCGGTATGGATCGAAGGTCTGGATCAGCGTCCGGCAGAACAGCTTCTTATGGGCATCGCTGCCGATGCGAATGGGTTGGTCGGAAATCTCGATCCCGGTGTGGCCGGTCAGGTCGGGCCAGATCAGCGCGATATCGCTCATTCATAAAAATTAACGCGCTTTTGGCCGGTTCGGTTCCACCAATGGAACCGTGCCGTTCTGCCACTGTGCTAAGAGGAAGCGGCAGGAGATATCCATGAAGGCGCAACAGCTGAGCATACTTGTTCTATTCGCAATCTCCGCGGCGGGGGTTGCGCCCGCATCGAGTCAGGCTCCGCAGGCAGCCGAGTTTTCCGGCATGTGGGTCCATCCCTTCTTTCCCGGAATTGAGCCGCCGGAGTCGGGACCGGGACCTGTCTTCAACCGGTTGCGCCGTCCGAATGGACAGGTGAACAACAACCAATGGGTTGGCGATTACACCAATCCGATCCTCAAACCCGAGGCGGCCGAGATCGTGCGGCAGCACGGTGAAATCTCCCAATCCGGCATGACCTATCCGACGCCCAGCAACCGCTGCTGGCCCTCGGGCGTGCCCTACATATTCTTCCAGCCGGGAATGGAGATGTTGCAGCGGCCGAATGAGATCGTTCTTCTCTATCTGCGCAATCATGAATTCCGCCGCGTGCGCATGAACGATCGGCATCCGGCAAATGTCACTCCGTCCTGGTACGGAGATTCGGTCGGTCATTACGATGGCGATACGCTGGTGATCGATACTGTCGGACTGAAGACAGATCGGCCGATGGCCATGGTCGACATGTACGGCACGCCGTTCGGCCCGGCGCTGCATGTCGTCGAGCGCTACCGGATGATTGACTATGACGCCGCCCAGGCCGCACTCGCCCGCAATCTCAAAATCAATCCCCGTGTCCCCGATACCAGGGCGGACCTGACTTACAAGGGCAAGCGCCTCCAACTGGTTTTCACGGTCGATGACCAGCGCTTCTTTACGATGCCGTGGTCCGGAGTGATCACTTATGAAAAGCCGGGAATGCTGTGGGAGGAAAATGTCTGCGCGGAAAATCCGTTTGAGTTTTATGCGGTCAAGAACGACGCCGTCATCCCGGCCGCCGCAACCCCGGATTTTTAG
>JAGWSK010000515.1 GCA_028869355.1 Alphaproteobacteria bacterium
CGACCGCAAGGTTGCCGACAAGCGCGTCTTCCCCGCGATCGACATTCTACGCTCGGGCACGCGCAAGGACGAGCTCCTCGTCGACAAGGGAACGCTGGCCAAAATGTATGTCCTGCGGCGCATTCTGGCGCCGATGGGCACGATCGATGCCATCGAATTCCTGCTTGAGAAATTGCGTCAGACCAAAACCAACGACGATTTCTTCGACAGCATGAATACCTGAAGCGCGGTCGTTATTTTTCGGCCCCGGCGCGTAGACAAGTGCGTCCGCGTTACGCAAGCATCAGTCCGCAATGCTTAACGAAATGCCGAAAGTCCGGATCGCGTGTGATCAGTGACACATCATTGTCTATACAGCACTGCGCGATCAGTGCGTCCCCCAGCTTCGCTCGTAGTCCAAGCGATAGAAGTCTTCGTCGGGTATGCCCCGCGCGCACCCAGTGTCCGGGTTGCGTTTCCAAGAATTCAAATCGGCTGAGAATCGAATGTAACTGAGGCGTCAAAGATGGATCGCTGAACAATTCCGTCAATACTGCCGCCGGAAGGATCAGTTCTCCGCTTTGAAATGCAATCTCAATTCGCTCGACGTCTGATCCGGTGTCACCGTTGAAATAGGCCGAGACGGAAGTTGTGTCTCCGGCAATCATTCGCGGTCATATTTCATTTCTTGCGACGTCATTGAGAATTTTGCCTTGCCCCGCAACTTCCGCGCTTCATGCTGGGCCTGAATCGAGGCGAGCTTCCGCAACGCGGCCCGGACGTCTTCGCCGGTGTAGTCCTGAGCAGATTTGAATACGCCTTCAAGCACTTCGACCGTGATCTTTTTCATTTCGCCCATTGGCACCTCATGCCATTGTAAATGCCAGTCAGAACGCTGGTCGTCCAAGCTGGTCAGTTAGTTGGGGCCATTCATGGAGTTGGCACCTTATCGCCCGAATTTGGTTGCTTAGGGCGTGCGCCCGGCGTCGAGCCTGCCGGTGATGGCAATGCGCCAGCCGTAGATGAAGAAATACATCGCCATCGCCCCGCCGATCACGATGTCGGGGATATTGTTTTTGGTCGCGAACACTGCCGCGGCCGCCGCAACCACCGCAAGATTGCCAACACAATCGGCGCGGCTGATGCGCCAAAGAGCGCCGATACCCTTGAGCATCCGGCGCTGTCCGAGAACAATGGCCCCCACCGCAAGATCGGCTATGAGGGCAACGAGCCCGATGATGGTCATAGCCAGGGGATGAGGAAGACTGCCGAAGTACAGCCGGCGCACGGCGATCAGGCAAACCAGTCCGCCCAGCAGCGCCATTACAAAGCCCTGAAGCTGAACCGTCCAGCGCTGGCGATTAATTGTGCCGGCAGTCGCCCAAAGTGAAAACCCGGCGGTGATCGAATGCTGGACAAAAGAAAGGGCGTCTGCCGCCATGGCGGTCGACCCCGCCGGCACCGCAGTCATGCTTTCGATAAAGCCCATCATTCCGGTGATGAGCGCAATCAGGGCCAGAGCGACACGTTCATTTTGCAGCATGTGTCGTCCCTGATCCGGTTTGTTCTGATGGTTTAGCGGATGGCGGCGCAAAAGGTTCACTACGGAAGCAGAACTGTTGCACCCGTGGTTGCCCTGGAATGCAACGCCTCATGTGCCGCACGCGCCTCCGACAGTTTGAAGCGCTGATGGACCACAACCTTAACCGCACGTGAGGCAATGACCTGAAACAGGTCGTCGGCGGTCTCTTTCAATTCCTGCGCATTGCGGGCGTAATGCGCGAGAGTCGGGCGTGTCAGGTATAGCGATCCTTTCTGGCTCAGAAGCAGCGGTTCGAACGGCGGCACTGCACCGGACGCGTTGCCGAAATACACCAGCATGCCGCGCACCGCCAGACAGTCGAGCGATCCCATGAACGTGTCTTTGCCGATGGAGTCATAGACGACCGGAACACCGGCGCCGCCGGTGATCTCCCGCACGCGCTTGACCCAATCATCGCTGCGCGTATTCAGCACATGCGCACAACCGCTGTCGCGTGCGAGCGCCACTTTGTCGGCGGAGCCGACTGTACCGATAACCGTGGCGCCGAGGTGCTTTGCCCATTGGCAGCCGATCACGCCCACGCCCCCGGCCGCGGCGTGAAACAAAATGGTTTCTCCGCCCGAGATTTTATAAGTCGCTTTCAAGAGATACCGCGCAGTCAGGCCCTTGAGCAGTGCCGCGGCGGCAACTTCGTCGCTGATGCCGGACGGCAGCTTCACCGCGGTCCATGCCGGGATATTTGCCGCTTCGGCATACGAACCCCGCACCATGCAATAGGCGACACGGTCGCCAATCCGGATATTGGTGACATTCTCACCCGCCGCCTCCACGACCCCTGCCGCTTCCGAACCCAGTGTGGCCGGAAGCGGCAGAGGGTAGAGACCCGCCCGATGATAGGTATCGATGAAATTGACGCCAATCGCGGTGTGCCGCACCCGTACCTGATCGGGCGCCGGCGGCGGCAGATCGACATCTTGATAGGTCAGGACTTCCGGACCGCCGGTTTTATGGATGCGGACAGCTTTCACGTTTCTTACCCGAGATGCTGACGGAAAAAGGCGTCGGTCCGCGAGTTGGCCAGATCGGCACAGGCTTTGTCGTAGTGTTGTCCACCTTCGCGCGCAAAGGCATGGTCCATCTCGGGATAGACATGGATCGTAACCAGCCCGTTGCCCTTCAACCCGTCGATAATCTGCTTTTGTGCTTCCGGTGGGCAATATTGGTCTTTGGCTGCGATGTGGAGCATCACCGGCTTTTTGATCTTGTTCGCTTCATTCAGGCGGTTCTGGATATTCACCCCATAATATCCCACCGACGCATCGGTATCGGTGCGGGTTGCGGCGAGGAATGCGAGCTGTCCGCCCAGACAATAACCGACCGAACCCACTTTGCCGGTGCAACCCTTGACTTCGCGCAAATGTCGAAGCGAGGCCTGAATGTCGGTGACGCCCTTATCGACGTCAAAGCGCTGCATCAAGCCAAAGGCTTTACCCCAATCCTCCTGGGTCTTGTCCGTGAGTTGCACACCGGGTTCGAGGCGCCAAAACAAATCGGGCGCCAGCGCGAAGCGGCCGCGAGCGGCGTGCGCATCACAAATCTTCCGAACCACGTCGTTCACGCCGAAAATCTCCTGGATCACAATGACCCCGGGTCCCTGGCCGGAGGCCGGGTTCGCAAGATATGCGCCAAAACCGCCGTCGGCGCCGCGAACCGAAATATCTTTGCCGCTCATGTGGAAACTCCCCTGATTTGCGGTCTCTGTGGAGTCGCACCTTAGCCCTTCGACGGGGGATCGGCCATGTGAATCCGGTGTCAGGCGTTGCCGGCGGATTTCGCCATCGGCGAGTTCTCGGGCAGTTTCAGAACCTGCGATACGACAGCCGGATCGGTGACTGGCGGTGAGCACGACATGCCACCGCAGATATAGGCCGTCGGCTTGCCATCCTGCATGGTCTTGCCATACGCAGGATGGCCCTGCGGCAAGTCTTGCCCGGGCGGGACCGTCATCAACAGGCGATTGGGCAGACTGCGTCCGAGCACGGCCTTGATGAGGTTACGCGTGCGCGGATCCGCCGCTGGACCGCAAATGATGACCTCAAGACAGGAAGTGCAGAATTCAAAATTGTTGAGGTACGTCCCCATCTGCAGGTAGTTGCTACCGATATCGCCGGCAAAAGCCTGGATCAGGTTATTGGCGCGATCGGCGTGGTGCTGATTGAGTGTCGCGTAAAACAGCCGCGCATGAACTCCCATCATCACGGCGTTGGCGGACGGCGTCTGGGTGTCGAAAGCCGTGCGCAGCCGCGACTGGTCCGGGACGTCGTCATTCCTCGAGAACACATAGCCGCCCTGGATGACATCCCAGAACTCGCGATCGAGGAGATCGGTCCAGGCACGCGCGCGATCGAGGAACGCGCGCTCGCCAGTGGCTTCCCAAAGAGAAAGTGCCGCGCGCGCCATGAAAGCATAGCCATCGGAAAAAGCCTGATGCTGGCGTTGACCTGCGCGATAGGAATGGAACAGACGATCGCCCTCACCCAGTTTCGTGCAGATGAAGTCGAATGCGCGTCTCGCGGTGGAAATCCAGTCGCTGCGCTCGAATGCCGCTCCCGCATTGGCGAGGCTCGCGATCATCAGCCCGTTCCAGTCGGTCAGGACCTTGTCGTCACGGCCCGGGCGCACGCGCTTTTCCCGCGCGGCGAGGAGAATCTGACGCTGACGGGTGAACGCGGGCTCTTCGGCTTCGGTCCAGCCGGACAGATTCATGACGCGGTGAAGGATGTTGCGGCCGGAAGCCTTTCCCTCATGCGGGAAATTGCCGTCACGGGTGATCCCATAGGCTTGCTTGAACCGTTCGACCCTGGTGCCGGCAAGCAATGAATCGATCTCTTCGTCAGTCCAGACGTAGAACTTGCCTTCTTCACCCTCGGAATCAGCGTCGAGGCTGGATGCGAATGCGGCGCTCTCGACGATCATTTCGCGCAATGTCCAGGCGATCGTTTCCTCGACCCGCATCTTGAGGACGTTCTGTTTTCCGTCCTGCCAGACCAGCGTCATGATGTCGATGAGTTGCGCATTGTCGTACAGCATCTTTTCGAAATGCGGCACGAGCCATTGTTCGTCTACGGAATATCGCGAAAATCCGCCGCCGATCTGATCGAAGATGCCGCCGCGGCCCATATTGTCCAGGGCACACAGGACCTGTGTGAGATATTGCTGCATGCCGGTGCGCAGGTAAGCGCGCCAGAGGGCTTCGATCAAAGGAACATTGGGGAATTTCGGCGCGCCGATCATGCCGCCGTAGAACATGTCG
Source organism: Alphaproteobacteria bacterium (assembly GCA_028869355.1). Lineage (GTDB taxonomy): Bacteria > Pseudomonadota > Alphaproteobacteria > Micropepsales > Micropepsaceae > CAIYRG01. Next base: position 4,836 of record JAGWSK010000515.1, read on the forward strand.
AAGCCTTGTGCCACCGCAATCGCCACCCGGTCCAGCTTGTACATGTCGAAGCTGCCGGAGCGGTTCTGGTACCAGGCCTGCTCGAAACTGTCGGCAATCTTGCGCACATTGGGCGCAATCATGTCGGGCGTTTCCTGGAAGCGGCGGGAGATATCGTGGAGCACGGTCTTGAATGACGGCCGGCCGAATGCCGCCTCGCGCGGGAAATAGGTGCCGGCCCAGAATGGTTCACCTTTGGGCGTGAGAAACACATTCAGCGGCCATCCGCCGCTTTGTCCCATCAGCACCGGAATGCGCTGGAGCCAATTGTCGATGTCGGGACGTTCCTCGCGGTCGACCTTTACACAGACAAAAAGCTCGTTCATCAGCGCGGCGGTTTCGCCGTCTTCGAAGCTTTCATGGGCCATGACGTGGCACCAATGGCAGGCGGCATAGCCGACCGAGACAAGAATCGGGCGGTTGCTGCGCTCGGCTTCGGCGAGTACTTCTGGGTTCCAGGGTCGCCAATCGACCGGATTGTCCTTGTGCTGCAGCAGATAAGGACTGGTTTCGTTGGCGAGCTGGTTGGCCATGGGCGATCCGGCGTTCAGGGGTGCGGAAATCGAGCGCACCTCCTATGGCTTATTGAATTTGGTCACAAGGCGGATCGGGTGCGCAATTCCAGACCTGCTTCAGATAAAGACACGATATTTGCCGTTTCGAGCGGTGCCGGGCCCGCCGGTGTCGCGGTCATACGCATTTCGGGATCGAATGCCGGCCGGGCCTTTGTTCTTATCGGGTCGGGGCATGTGCCTGTTGAACGAAGGGCGGCTGTACGAACTCTGTTTGATAAATCGAACGGCAATCGCATAGACGAAGCTTTGGTGCTTTGGTTTGTCGGGCCGCGATCTTATACCGGCGAGGACTTGCTGGAGTTGCAAGTCCACGGCGGGCGTGCCGTAACCTTGGCGGTTTTGGCAGCCTTGGCGCGGCTACCGCGGTTCAGACCCGCAGAACCCGGCGAATTTA